>JAKAXI010000055.1 GCA_021816665.1 Bacillota bacterium
AAGACAAGGATGTCGAGTTCGCGTTTAAGGGTAGCCTCAATGTCGAAGCAGGCAGGTGCCGCAATGTCCTCGAGGTTGATGCCGCCAAACTGCGGTTCAAGCAATTTAACCGTTCGGATGATCTCCTGTGGGTCTTCTGAATTCAAACAGATTGGATAGGCATCAATCCCGGCGAACGCCTTGAACAGAACAGCCTTCCCCTCCATGACAGGAAGAGCAGCACGCGCACCGATGTTGCCAAGGCCGAGGACTGCAGTGCCGTTGGTCACGACCGCAACAGAGTTCCCTTTAGATGTATATTCATAGGCCTTGGACTTATCCAAGTGAATTTCCTTGCAGGGCTCTGCGACACCGGGCGAGTACGCCAGGCTCAAATCATGAGCATTGGCTACCTGAACCTTTGGCTGCACAGCCAATTTCCCTCGATGCGATCGGTGCATCTCAAGTGCTTCATCGCGCAGCGACATTTGTCCCCATCTCCCGCCGTTCCGGATGCATGACCCTGGGAATCCGCACGTCTCCCAAACGGAGCCATGTCTGTTGCGTGACCCGTGTATTCGCTTGGCAAGTTCGTCAGAAGTGTCTATCAATCAAAATCATTATAGTGGTTGTTTGATCTCGGGTCAAAGCTGGTGCAGTGTCAGAATCTACCCGCATCGACTCGCCTGAATGCCGCTCAAAGGTCGCCTCGTTCGCCACTGACAACTTGCGCTGACTCAGCCCCCGATGCGCGGCTGTGTGCGATGCGAGCCGCAGCTGCGGCTGCGATGCCAGCGACAACATCGTCGAGGAATACGTGGATCTCCTTGTTGTGGTTGTTCAACTTCCCGATGACTCCAGGCTTGGTCTTGTCGAGGTAGCCAAAGTTCGTAAGCCCGATGGTCCCATACACATTCGTGATCGAGAGCGCTAAAATCTCGTCCACGCCGTACAGAGGTTCGTCCGTCTCCATAATGGTCTGCAACGGCTGTGGCAACAACTTCTGTTCCGCTAGCACATCGAGCGCAATCGCAGTCAGTACGCCGTGCTGGGCTTCCCGCTTTTCGAGCACGCGCCGCACGTTCGCGTGACACTCGTCGAGGGTCAATTCCGGGTAATACGGCAATTGCAAGTCGTGCACGATGGTTGCGATATCGTCCAGGTGGACACCGCGTTCTAGCAGACGGTCAACGGTCACTTGAAACACTCTACTTCACTCCTTTTGCGTCCTTTCTTCGGCTAGCCGCACGGGCGCGCCCTGAAGGTATCCGCCCAAGTCGCGCATTCCCAAGGCCCACCACTTCCTCGAGCGAAGCGATCAGTTCAGGCGTCACGTCAACGGACCACTTGGGCTCCAGCAACCTCCCCCGGCGACGTTTTCCGTCGTACAAAGTCACACGAACAGAACCAGGAGATGTCGCGAGCACACTTTGGATGTTCTCAAGGAGCACATGGTTGTCTGTGTCGCAGCGGATAAACAGCGACGCGTCAGGTTCATCGCCAAAGGTCAGCACCAAGCCCGGTTGCGACTGCTGATCGACAGCCACATACGCCTGATTGAGCGCCTGCAGCGCCACATCTGCTGACGCGTCGTCGGGCAAAAATTGGGCTAAGGCCCCCGCCGCGAGCAGACTCTCGACCGCCTTCCGGTTGCAGACTCGAGCGTTGACGCGCGACAAAAAATCGGTGAGCGAAGTAAACGGCGATTGTGCCCGCGCCGCGAGGATCGCCTCCACAGCTCCCCGTCCGACGTTGCGCACGGACAACAGCCCTGCCCGAATCGTAGACTCACTCTCGGCAGTGTAACCTGCTTGACTCTCCGCCACGCATGGCGGCAGGACGGAGATGCCATGGTGCTTGGCGTCGCGAATGTAAGTTGCTGCTTTGTCTGGCGCCGCCATCGTCATCGTCAGCAGCGCCGCCAGGAAGTCAGGAAGGTGGTTTGCTCTAAGATATGCTGTCCGGTACGCCAAGACAGCATATGCAGCCGCATGGCAGCGGTTAAACCCATAATCCGCAAAGCGCACAATCAAGTCGTACACTTCGTTCGCCGTCTCATCTGTGTACCCCTTTGCCACAGCGCCACTGACAAAGCGGGCGCGTTCTGCGTCTAGCACCTCGCGCTTCTTCTTGCTCACAGCGCGCCGAAGCAAGTCCGCCTGGCCTAGTGAAAAGCCGGCCATGTGGGCCGCAATTTGCATGATCTGCTCTTGGTAGACGATGACTCCGTAGGTGTCACGCAACATCGGCTCAAGGTCCGGGTGCGGGTAGCGGATCGGCGTTCGTCCGTGCTTGGCGGCGATGAAAGCCGGGATGTTCTCCATTGGCCCTGGGCGATACAAGGAGATCACGGCGAGCATGTCTTCGAGGCTGTTTGGCCGCAGGTCGCGCAACACCCGCCGCACACCGGCGGACTCCAGCTGAAAGCAGCCGTCTGTCTCCCCACGCGTCAGCATGGCGAACGTCGCCACGTCGTTGTCAGGCACCTTTCGCCAATCGAGTTTCTTGCCAGTGCGCCGCGCAAGGCTGTCGACACACGCATCCATCAGCGTGAGTGTGCGCAGTCCAAGGAAGTCCATCTTCATCAATCCAAGTGCCTCGACGTCCGCCATCGCGAACTGCGTCACCGGCGTGCCGTCTGCACCGGGTTGGACAGGTACGAGTTCGGTCAGCGGCACTGGTGAAATGACAACGCCGGCGGCGTGAATCGATGTATGTCGCGGCAGCCCTTCGAGTGCGACCGCGGCATCCCACACGGCCTTAGCGTGCTGATTGGAGCGCAACAGGTCGCCAATCCCACTCACTTCTGTGAGTGCAGACTGCAGCGTAACCCCTGGGTGTCCCGGGATCAGCTTGGCAAGCCGGTCGACGAGTTTCGGATCCGTCTGCAGCACCCGCCCGGCGTCGCGAATGGCGGCGCGCGCTGCAAGCGTTCCGAACGTGCCAATCTGCGCCACGTGACTGCGCCCGTAGCGCTCGACCACGTAGCGGATCACGTCACCGCGGCGCTCGTACTCAAAGTCCGTGTCGATGTCCGGCCACGTCACACGCTCGGGGTTGAGGAAGCGTTCGAACAGGAGGCGGTTTTTGATCGGGTCCACGTCCGTGATCCGCAAGGCGTATGCGACCAAGCTCCCTGCTGCTGAACCGCGTCCTGGCCCAGTCGAGATCCCGTTCTTGTGCGCAAACCGGATGAAGTCCGCCACGACAAGGAAGTAATCCGCAAAGCCAAGCCGCTCGATCACGCCGAGTTCGTACTCAAGGCGTTCCTTCACCTCGCCGGTCACTTGGTCGTAGCGCTGCCGCACACCTTCTCTTGCGGCGCGCCGCAGCACCACCGCGGCGTCCTCTCCATCCTTCGTGGGGTACTTCGGCAACAACAGTTGGCCTAAGGGCAACTCCACGTTGCAGCGGTCAGCCACCACCAGCGTGTTCTCGAGCGCCTCCGGGAGTTTGCTGAATCGCCGCTCCATCTCTTCGACCGATGCGAATTCATAGCGGTCACCTTGAAGCAAAGCGCCAGACGGACCGGACTCGATCTGCGCAAGCACCTGCTGAACCTGCGCGTCGTCGCGATTGAGGTAGTGAACGTCGTTGGTGGCGACCAGCGGCAATTGGTGTTCCCTAGCATAGCGAACCAGCGCAGGAAGCCCTTGCCGCTGCGCAGTCACGTGGTGGTCTTGAACATCGACGAAGAGGTGCGTGCTGGGCCAAATTTGCTGCCACGCCTGCAGCCAACTAGCGGCCTCCGCATTGACGCCAGCGGAAAACAACTGCAACGCTGCGGATTCGCCGCCGCCAACGAGCGCGATCACGTCGTCTTTGTACGCCGCCAATTCGTCGAACGTGACGAACGGCCGCCGCTCGCGCGCGTGCGCAGTGGTCACGAGGCGAACAAGGTTGCGGTAGCCGGCGAGCGACTCGGCCAACAGCACTGCGGTGTCGACGCGCGGGGCACCCGGACGACCTTCCGCTAAGACCACTGCGTCCTCGCGTCTTGCGACGGTCAACTGTACCCCGAGAATGGGTTTGATTCCGGCTTCCTTTGCCTTGCGGTAGAACGCGACAGCGCCGTACAGCGCGTTCGTATCTGTGACTGCCACGGCGGGCATGCCACACCGAACGGCGGCAGCAATGCAGTCGTCAATGCGAAGCGCCCCTTGCCGCAGCGAGTAGGCGGTGTGAACATGCAGATGGACAAAGCTCGGCACTCCAGTCACCTCTCCAGGACTTGCGTCGTCAGCAAGGCCTTCGCGCAGCGCTCGTGACCGTCGAACAATTCTACGTCGACTTTGGCAAATCGGCGGCCGAAGTCGAGAATCCGCGCGCGCACGTCCACGCGCGAATCGACAGAGACAGGTTTCAGGAAGTACAGCGTCAAGTTCTCCACGACCATGTCGACGCTGCGGTTGCGCCGCAGGCAGAGGATGGCGCTGTGTTCCATCAGCGTGATCATCGATCCCGTCGCGAGCGTCCCGACGGCACCCGTCATCTGCGGCGTCACCTCGCCCGTCAGAGACAGCGTCTCGTCGTCAACGACAGACTCGCCGAAACCGCGCAGCACGTTGTCAGCGATCGTCTCTCCCACTTGTGGCTGTCTGCTCATCAATTGCAGCGCCTTGATCACGTCCTGCCGACTTAACACCCCGACCAATTTGCGGTTGTTGACGACCGGGAGGATCTCGATGCCTTCCCACACCATCCGGTGCGCGGCGGAGGCGACAGTGGTCTTCAGTGACACGGTCGTCGGCTGCCGCGCCATGTACGTATCCACATTGGCGTCGGGGTCGGCCTCCGAAATGTCGCGAGCGGTGAGGACGCCCACTAGCCGATCGTGATCGTCAACAACGGGCATCCGCGCGTGGCCGGTCTCCTCGACCATGCGCAGGTACTCGCGCACCTTTTGCCCGCGGTGCAAAACCGCCAGCTGCTGGTTGCTGACGATGTCTTCGACGAAGAGGATCTCTTTTTTGATCAACCGGTCGTAGATGGCCCGGTTGATGAGTGCTGCGGTCGTGAAAGTGTCGAAACTGCACGAGATGATCGGCAACTGACGTTCGTTCGCGAGGCGTTGCACCTCTTCCGACGCCTGAAAATCGCCAGTGATGAGGACAGCTGCGCCGTGTTCAAGGGACAGCTTCTGCACCTGCTCGCGGTTGCCGACGATCATCAGGCTGCCAGGCTCGATGTAACGAACGATTGCCTCGAGCTGCATGGCGCCGATGACAAACTTGTGCAGGGTCTTGTGCAGGCCGTCCCGCCCCCCTAGCACGGTGCCTTCGACGATGTTCACGACCTCAGCAAACGTCAGACGGTCGATGTTTTTCTTCTGCGGGCGCTCAATGCGTACGGTGCCAATGCGGTCCATCGAGCTCACGAGACCTTGGAGTTCCGCGTCCTTGATGGCGCGGTACGCAGTCCCTTCGGAGACTTGCAGTTCCTTTGCGAGACCGCGCACGGAGATGCGTGTCCCAACCGACAGCGCCTCGATAAAATCCATGATTTGTTCGTGTTTTGTGCTCACCCGTCCGACCCCCGCACTCCGTTCTTGCAAACCTTCGAGCCGCGTTTGGAACCCCGCGCTCGCGTCATACTAATTATACACCTCGGTTGTAGAGCGGCGCTGTACGGCTGTAGAACGCAACTGTGCGGCTGGGCCCGGCCTCGGTGGCTGGCCACAGGGTCCGTTCCATGGTCAGATTGGCGATACCGACCAACGGGATCACGGTCCTCGTCCGGCCATAATGGCGCTATGGGTCCGATAGCGCCACATTGGCGATACCGTTGCGCCACATTGGCGATGACCTACTGATTGCGCCAGAATGGCGGTAGCCGGGCCCGAAGCAGCGAGGCATAACGCCACGTTGGCGATATGGGAGACGCCATTACGCCACAATGGCGGTACCGCCATGCATTAAAGCCAGAATGGCGTTATTGGCGCGGCAATTGTGCCGAAATGGCGCAAGGGAAGGCCGTTTTGCCATATTGGCGCTATTATCGCCCGATCCTAAAAACCATAACGCCAATATGGCGATACAGCTCACGACTTACGCCAATATGGCGCTCCGCTCGGGGATTGCGCCATATTGGCGTTATCCCCGCAACGACAGCGCCAAAATTGTCGTCCGATCGTTTGGGTCGATGGACCGCTCTACCACGTGCACCCATACACCTCGCGCCGATTGCCCGGTCCCTGTACCAGGGTTTAACTCTGCAGTCCGTCTGCAAAACGCGCACGTAGCAGCAACGGACGCAGACGCTGTGATGGCTAACCGAGATCCCGGTCTTAATGGCCACCTGAGATCCCGGTCAAACACCGGAACCGTCCTGGACTCATCCAGGACGAGGGCGCCCCCCCGCCACTCAGCTACCCCGCCTTACTTTGTCCAAGAGTTGACCAGCGATTGGTTCGCTGCCATCCACTTCTGCACGCCGGCATTGGTGCTGGAAGCGCTGTTGATGTCCTGTTCCAAAGTGCCAAGTTGCTGCGGTGTCATCTTGAAGTTTCGGATATGGCTTTGTAGTAATCGGTAGCCATGTATCAAAAAAGAAGTTCAGGCTGTTTTGCGACAGACCTTTGGATCTCGTCTTTATTCGCGCCGCGCTCCAGCCTCTGTTGAACGGTCTCAGCCTTACCCCCAAACACTTTCGTGACACTGTTCAATTTAATGAGTGCTTCCACAGACTTCACCGCCCTGTATAGAATCCAGAATTAAGAAGCCACTATTTCTGTCGTGTCGCATCCCCCTTTTGTCTGTGCATGCAAAAGAACGCGTGACAGAACGACAGGCGCTGCCAGAATTCAGAGAACAGGAAACTAGACCGCGCGTCGTCGCATTTCTTCGCGATGACGACGGTTGTTGTCCATTGGGATTACTTTGCCCTGCATCTGTTGTCGGTGTGATTCGGGTAGACAGAGGACTGCGGCGGAAATAACCAGAGTTAAAGGTGGCGGGGAATGTTCGCGAGACGTCAATTCTCCAGATAGGTCGAACCACAGTGTGCCTGGAAGACACGAAGGCCCTACGGAATGATCCGGAGGGCTCCACAAACGTATGCGGACCAAGACAGACCTGTCCTGGCTAGATAACCCTCGACCTACGCTGGCGAAGTGAGCTGACGGGCGCGGGTCGTCGAGTGACCCTTCTTCTCACGAAGATTAGCCCCAAAAGATTGGTTCCTCCGCTTTCTTGTCTACCAAGAAATTTAGCGCCTGCAATAACTATACCAAACTATGCGGTCGCGCGCACACTCATGCTTGGTTGTTTGTCCTGAATTTGGCGACCATCGGGTTGCCGAGTACAATGGCTCTATCCGCGTCGTGTTCGGACAACTGTCTGTGGCAGTGGCGAAAGCGAGAAACTGTAACACAAACTACAACATGGAAGGAGGACGCGTATGCCAAATATCCCCACCGGCGTATTCAGCCTCTCACGTTGGCTAGACGGGAAGCACCATCCCTACAGTTCGAGCGCCATCCGCATTTTGGCGCTGTTGGTTGGAGACCTTGTCGGCGCAGTGGCTATCAACAATTTTCTCATCCCGGCGCACATTCTTGCGGGTGGCATCACGGGTATCGCCCAGGTGGTGCAGCATTTCACCCATATCGCAGTTGGCACGTGGTATTTCATCTTGAACATCCCACTGTTTATCCTCGGTTACCGCTACCTCGGCAGGCGCTTCATCTTCCTCACCGGGGTCGCAATCGTCGGATTTTCCGCGTTTACGGACTTCGTCCACGTGCCGTTCACGCCGCACGGCAGCCCGCTTCTGATCAGCCTGTACGGAGGTGTGCTCCTCGGCATCTCCTCCGGGATCATCTTCCGCGTCGGTGGCTCGACAGGCGGTACAGACATTATCAGCTTGGTCGTCAACCGACGCACGGGTAAGAGCATTGGCAGCCTGTCGTTTGCCATGAACATTGTCGTGGTGTTGCTGTCGTCCACCGTGTTCGGTATTGAAGCCGGAATGTATACGCTCGTTGCCATGTTTGTGGCAGCGCGCGCAATGAACGCACTGATGAACTACCAGCAACGCAAAACGGCGATCATTGTAAGTGCCAAAGCCCAGGAGATCGCGGACCAAATTGGGCAGCGGCTCGGTCGCGGCGCTACGCTCGTGAACGCGGCTGGCGCATACTCCGGAAACGAGCTCGGTATGCTCATCTGCGCCCTGACACAGCTGGAGATCAGCGAGTTACGGGGGCTCGCCACCGATATCGACCCGAACGTCTTCATCACAGTCCTCAACACCACCGAAGTGATTGGCCGCTTCCGCCACCCGACAACGTAGACAAAAAAGCCCTCCTGTCCGGTGCAGTCTCTGCTGCACATAACAAACCAGGGTATGGCCCCGTTTAGAAGACTAGTGAATTGGCTACAACAGAAGGGAGGGTTTCTCTCAATTAGAAGGAGGTTGAAGAAAGAGATGAGACAGATTCCGTCAACTTTGGTTTTGGCGGCTGTCTGCATCCTGGTCGCAGCATGGCCATCCCTGCAGGGATGGGCGGACGCGACCGCTGTCCACCACTATCTGATTCATAGCCTTTACATCATCGCAGGCGGACTTGTTGGACTGCAGACGTCATGGTGGGTGCACCAGCCCGCTTCCATGGCTCATGTGGAAGAAGAGAGCGGGGTGAGTTCATGAAGCACCGCACACTGAGAGCGACAATTTCTGCTTACTTAGGTGCAGTTCTCATCGCCGCTGGCTTTTACCCAGGACTCGACACCTGGCTGACTCCAATACCGGTACTGCACGCGCTTTGGCATGTTGCCTTGTTCATCGGCGGAGCTCTGCTGATCTACGGACTCGAAACACTGCGTATGTACGCTCGCAGATACCGGCGGATGACGATGTAGTCGAATCGCCAGGGACAGCCTCGGCCGAAACCGGACTGTCCCTGACGCTGTTTAGCGAGAAAACAGGTCAGATGAGAGGTAGCGCTCTCCCGTATCCGGGGCCATGCACAAGACGCGCGCGGACGCAGGTAAGTCCTTCGCGATGCGAACCGCGTGAAACGCCGAAGCTGCCCCCGACGCCCCCACAAATAGCCCTTCTTCAGCGGCCAGTCGTCGCGCCATCCGCTGTGCGTCGTCGTCTTCAATCAGGCAGATTTCATCTACCACACTGCGGTTCAGGATTTTGGGAACAAACCCTGGGCCTGTTCCCGGGATTTTGTGCGGCCCCGGTTTCCCCCCTGACAATACGGGTGATCCCGCTGGCTCAATCACGTAAACCTTGATCTCCGGAATGTGCTCTTTGAGCACCTCACCGGTTCCTGTCACAGTGCCGCCCGTGCCCGCTGTCAACACCAGCGCGTCGAGCTTACCAGCGAAGTCGTCGAGAATTTCCAGGGCTGTTGACCCGCGGTGCGCGTCGGGATTCGCCGGGTTTTCGAATTGCATCGGCACAAAACTGTTTGGCGTCTGATCCGCGATCCGCACCGCTTCGT
>JAKAXI010000056.1 GCA_021816665.1 Bacillota bacterium
GGTTTGCCGCCGTCGGGCCGGGAAGTGCTCAACTCTGTGTTTCTCTATCACTGTACGAAAGCAGGGCTCGACTACGCGATTGTGAACAGCGAGAAGCTCGAGCGGTTCGCATCGATCGCTGATGCAGAACGGCATTTGGCGGAAGAACTGTTGTTTCATACGACGGACGCACTTGTTGCAGAATTTACAGCTTTTTACCGCGGTAAAAAACCGGAGTCGACGTCAGCGCTGACAGACAGTTTGCCGGTTGAAGAGCGGTTGGCTCGTCGCATCGTGGACGGCAGCAAGACTGGCCTCACCGAGGACCTTAACGAGATGCTGACGCGGGCCAAGCCACTGGACATCATCAACGGACCCTTAATGGACGGTATGACTGAGGTTGGTCGCCTGTTCAACAACAACGAGTTGATTGTCGCAGAAGTGCTTCAGAGCGCAGAGGTGATGAAAGCTGCCGTCTCATATCTCGAACCATACATGGAGAAGACACAGACGGCGACGAAGGGCAAACTGCTGCTTGCGACCGTGAAAGGCGACGTGCACGACATTGGTAAGAACCTCGTCGAGATTATTCTGACAAACAATGGGTACGATGTGATTAACCTCGGTATTAAGGTTCCGCCGGAACAGTTAATCGAGGCGGTGCGCAGGCACCAGCCAGACCTGATTGGGTTGTCTGGATTGCTCGTGAAGTCGGCGCAACAAATGGTGACAACCGCCGATGACCTGCGCGCTGCTGGCGTCTCATTACCGCTCCTCGTGGGTGGGGCAGCGCTGACCAAACGGTTCACGCTGACACGGATTGCTCCACAGTACGGGGGGCCGGTGTTGTACGCAAAAGACGCGATGGACGGACTTGACTTAGCAAACCGCTTGACCACGCCGAGTAGCCGTCAAGATGTGCTGGTTGCTTTGGCAAAGGAGCAGTCAGAGGCAATGGCGTCAACCGCGGCGGGGAGTGACAAGACGATTGGACAAGCGGGCCCTGCCAAACGGTCCGACGTGCGCCGCGACGCACCTGTTTACCTACCGCCAGACGTCGAACGGCACGTGTTGAGTCCGTACCCACTGACGCACGTTCGCCCGTATCTGAACTTGCAGATGCTGCTTGGCAAACACCTCGGTCTGCGGGGAAACGTCGACAAACTGCTCGCGAGTGGGGACGAGCGAGCACTTGAGTTGCTCGAACTGGTGGATTCGTTGATCGCGGATGGCACTCGCGAGGGTTGGCTGTCCGTACACGGGGTGTACAGGTTCTTTCCGGCACAAGCAGTGGGGGACAGTCTTCTCGTCTACGACCCGCATAAGCCTAACCAGGTTGCGGCTGCTTTTCAATTTCCGCGGCAGCGTGTGCGGCCGTACCTGTGCCTAGCGGACTTTGTCCGCGAAGCAGAGAGCGGTGTGATGGACTACGTCGCCATGCTGACTGTAACGGCCGGTCGCGGCGTGCGTGAGCGAGCCGAGGCGTGGAAAGAGGCGGGGGACTACCTGCGCGCGTTTGCGCTGCAAGCGTTGGCACTTGAGTTGGCTGAAGCATTTGCCGAGCGAGTCCACCACTTGATTCGAGACGCATGGGGTTTTCCTGACCCACTTGACATGACGATGCGCGAGCGGTTGATTGCCCGTTACCAAGGTATTCGCGTTTCGTTTGGTTATCCAGCCTGTCCCAACCTGGAAGACCAAGAAAAACTGTTTGCGTTACTGCATCCACAAGACATTGGGGTGGAGTTGACGGACGGATACATGATGGAGCCCGAAGCGAGCGTATCCGCGCTTGTGTTCTCGCATCCGGACGCGCGTTACTTCAACGCCGATGCGTCCGAACGAGAGCAGACTGCGCAGTCGCCTGAGACGGAGGAGGTGGTGAAGGGATGAAGCATGTCGACGATCAACCAGCGACACCGATGCATCAGGACGCTTTGCTGACCGAGACTTGGATCGGCGACGGCGCGATGGCCACACTCCTTCACCAGTGGGGTGTGCCGATTCGCACCTGCTATGAAGCTCTTTCCGTGTCAATGCCTGAGTGGGTCGCAAACGTACACAGGGCATATCTGAAAGCTGGGGCTAACTTCATTCAAACCAACACGTTTGGGGCCCACAAGAGCGGTCTTGCACGCTATCATGCTGAGCGTGACGTTGAATCTATTAACAAGGCTGCTGTCCATGTTGCGCGGCTTGCAGTACAGGAGTTTATAGACAAGCCTGATCGGGAGAGGCTCGGTGCCACTCGACGTCCGCTCGTCTTTGGCACAATTGGGTCGATCGGTGGCGCTCGGGCGGCGGGCTTTGGCGCGCTTGATCGTGACGTACAGAAAGAAATTGGCGGCGAGTACCACGAGCAGGCGAGTGCGTTGCTGGCGGCGGGGGTTGATGGCATTGTCCTTGAAACGTTCGCAGAGGCTACTGAAATGGTGTATGCCCTCGAGGTCGTTCGCTCACTGACAGACCTTCCCATCCTGGCAAATCTGTCGCCAGAGACGATAGGCGTGACCGTCGACGGTGTGCCCGTCGCGGAGGCCTTTGCAGCCATGCGTTCTGCCGGGGCCACTGTCGTTGGACTCAATTGTCGACTGGGTCCGTCGGGGATTCTTCGCACGTATGAACAGATGACGTTACATCCCGGGGTTGCCTACGCCGCAGTGCCAAACGCCGGGATGTTGCAGCGTGAAGAAAACGACCTGCGCTACACGGGCAGCGCGGAGTACTTTGCCGACATCGCAGAGCGCCTCCTGCGGCAGGGTGTACGCTGGCTCGGCGGCTGCTGCGGCACGACACCAACACACATCGAGCAACTTGCGCTTCGCGTGGCGAACGTCGAGGCGAACGGGCAGGCACCCGTGCCACTGCAGGCTGATACAAAACCTCGGATTGAGGTTAATGCGGCTCATGCGGACATACCGGTGTCAAATGCATCGACGATTGTCTCGCGGGTTGCGACAAAAACGACCGTCATAGTCGAACTCGATCCGCCTAGGACGGTGCAGTCAAAACGGTTTTTGGCGGGCGCCCGAGCCCTGCGGGACGCAGGCGCAGATTTCATCACGATGGCGGACAATTCACTTGGGCATGTGCGAGTCAGCAACATGGCGCTCGCAGCTTTGTTAAAACAAGAAGGAATCGAACCGCTGGTGCACGTGACGTGTCGGGACCGCAACTTGATCGGTCAGCAGTCGCACTTGATGGGACTTGAAGTGCTGGGGGTTCGTCATATTTTGCTCGTTACAGGCGATCCGACGCGGTTCGGTGACTTGCCTGGAGCGACATCGGTGTACGATGTGTCCTCGACGGAGTTGACTCGACTGGTGAAGCGCTTGAACGCGGGCATTGCCTTTTCCGGACAACCCATGCGGCAGCCATCGAGGTTTGTCGTGGGTACATCGTTCAACCCCTATGTCGCTAATTTTGACCGCGCGCTCGATAGATTGAAACGCAAAGTGGACGCCGGAGCTGACTACGTGATGACACAGCCAGTTTTCGCTGTTCGCATGGTGGAACAGCTCGCGCGCGCCACCGAAGGTCTTGGAGTCCCTGTATTCATCGGTGTGATGCCGCTGGTGAGCCATCGCAACGCGCAGTTCCTGCACAATGAAGTGCCAGGTATCTCAATCCCTGCAGAAGTTCTCGGGCGCATGGCGAGTGCGCCGGAGGAGACGGCAGCTGGCATGGGGATTAAAGTTGCTGAGGAAATTCTGGACGTTGCAACAGGGTGCTTCCGCGGCATTTACCTGATAACTCCGTTTCTTCGCTATGAGTTAACTGAGCGTCTCACGGCTTACGTGAAAGCGAAGACCTTCTGAATCGATGTCGAATATTGCAAAAACAGTACGAATGGACTACGCATTTTCCTTAATTCTAGTAACAAATTCCTCGTTCATTCGAACCGTGCATGGTATACTTTCGGTGAGCGCTTTCATAATGTTTACGGCAGATTGAAGATTCGGCGTTGTTCAGTCACCTGCAGTTCAACAAAACTTCAAATTGGAAGGGGAATTCGCATGTCCTTGGATCCGAACCGCTTAGATACGCTTCTCAAAGAAGACCGGAAATTTGCCCCCTCAGAAGCATTTCGCGCGCAGGCAAACTTCAACGATCCAGACATTTACGACCAGGCGCTTGCGGACCCTGAGGCGTACTGGGCACAACAGGCTCAGAATTTGTCGTGGTTCAAACCTTGGACGAAGGTTCTCGAGTGGAATCCCCCGCATGCGAAGTGGTTTGTCGACGCGAAGCTAAACGCAGCCTACAACGCGGTAGACCGTCACCGCAAAGGGCCGCGCAAAAACAAGGCGGCGATCATTTGGGAAGGTGAACCCGGCGACAGCAAAGTGTTCACGTACGACATGCTCGGCCGCGAAGTGGACAAAGCGGCACATGTGTTGACCAGTCTCGGTGTCAAACGCGGCGATCGAGTGACGATTTATCTGCCGATGATCCCGGAACTTCCGATTAGCATGCTGGCCTGCGCGAAGATTGGCGCTATTCACTCCGTTGTGTTTGGTGGCTTTGCGGCTGCATCGCTGCGAGACCGAATTCTCGACGCCGACTCAAAAATTGTGATTACTGCGGACGGCGGCTGGCGACGAGGCGGCGTTGTACCGCTCAAGAAAAACACGGACGAAGCGGTCGAAGGCACTTCCGTCGATACTGTTGTTGTCGTACCGCGTGTCGGGGAAGCTGCCGGAGCACAGATGGTCGAGGGCCGTGATCACGACTGGAACGAGTTGATGGCGACAGCCTCAACGGCTCCGTTCCCTGCAGCTGAAATGGACGCAGAGGACATTCTTTACTTGCTTTACACGTCGGGTACCACTGGCAAGCCAAAGGGCATTGTGCACACCACGGGCGGTTACATGGTCGGTGTCAATACCTCGATGCGCAGCGTCTTTGATTTAAAAGAAGACGACATCCATTTTTGCAGCGCCGACATCGGCTGGGTAACTGGACATACGTACATTGTCTACGGCCCCCTTTCGGCTGGAGCGACCACCGTGATGTATGAAGGTGCGCCAGACTTCCCCGACCGCGACCGCTTCTGGTCGATTATTGAGAAATACGGTGCAACGATTTTCTATACCGCTCCGACCTCAATCCGGACATTCATGAAGTGGGGGGCGCAGCACGTCGAGAAGCACGACCTCTCGAGTTTGCGCTTGCTTGGCACCGTTGGCGAGCCGATTAACCCAGAGGCTTGGATGTGGTATCACGTACACGTCGGCAAGGAAAAGTGTCCAATCGTCGATACGTGGTGGCAAACGGAGACTGGTTGCGCCATGATTGCGCCGCTTCCCGGCATCACGGAGACGAAACCTGGATCGGCAACACGCCCTGTCCCGGGGATCGCTGTGGATGTCGTCGACGAAAACGGTGACTCTGTCGGCGCCGGCAACGGCGGTTACCTCGTAATTAAAAAGCCGTGGCCGTCCATGCTTCGCACAGTGTGGGGCGACGATGAACGCTTCCGAAACACGTACTTCGGAAAATTTGACGGAATCTATCTACCGGGAGACGGGGCTCACCTCGACGACGACAGCTACATCTGGATTCTCGGGCGGATTGACGATGTCATCAACGTCTCCGGCCACCGCATTGGCACAATGGAAGTCGAGAGCGCGCTGGTTGGTCATCAGGCAGTGGCAGAGGCTGCCGTCATTGGGCGGTCCCATGAGGTAAAAGGTCAAGCAATTACAGCGTTTGTCACAGTAAAAGAAGGAGTGACAGCGGACGACGCACTCGCTGCGGAACTGAAGCAGCACGTTGCAGCTGCCATTGGCGCGATGGCCCGACCGGAGGAAATCATCTTCACGGCCGAACTTCCGAAGACCCGCAGCGCAAAGATCATGCGCAGACTGTTGCGTGACATCGCAGAGGGACGCGTGATAGGCGACACGACGACACTTGCGGACGCCAGCGTTGTTGAAGAGTTAAAGAAGCTGTACAAAGACTGAAGGCTTCCAGGGGTGCGCAGGCTGTTGCTTGTGCGCCCGCCATACAGGCCGGTGCGCCGGGAAGGGAGGTGGTGGAAGCGTAGGAGTCTCGCATTCCTACCGCCGCCGTTCACAGAAAAGATAGACTTTAAGGTGCGCGTACGCGCGGCAGGAGACCTCGGGCGCACGGTTGGCACGTTCAAGTAAGCGAATTCAGACAGGCTGGTCTGGTCAGGCGCGATGTGCATCGGTATCTTTTTCGTCTTTTTGCAGTCGTCACTATCAGTATTCATTGTCCGAGGAGGGTTCTTATGTCTGAAACGAAAATCGCCGATCCGGGGCCGTTGGGTCTTGCCGGATTCGGAATTACCACCTGTATTTTAAGTTTGATTAATACGGGCGAGGTGAACGGTAAAGCGATCGGCGTTGTGCTCGGATTGGCCTTGATCTATGGCGGCGGCGGTCAGTTGTTGGCCGGGATTTGGGAGTTCCGCAAAGGCAACACGTTTGGAGCCACGGCGTTTAGTTCGTACGGCGCGTTTTGGATTGCGTTCTACCTAATCGTGAAATCTGGGACCACAGTCGGCGTCGGTTGGTTCCTCCTGTTCTTCGGCATCTTGACACTCTACCTGTGGATTGGAACATTTTTCTTAAACAAGGCCTTGTTTTGGGTGTTCCTGACTCTGTGGTTGGCCTTTTTCTTACTCGCAATCGGGAACTTCGATCCGACTTTCGGCAGCACTGCAGGTGGCTGGGTCGGCCTCTTGTGCGGCTTGCTCGCGCTCTATACTTCAGCAGCGGTTGTCACCAACGCCACTGCAGGGCGCGTCGTGCTGCCGGTTGGGAAACCGTTCCGTCAACCGACTGTGGCCTGAGTTCGCAGTTCGCACTCCACCGTCTGCAAAGCTGTTCAGCCCCGGCGTGGTGCCGGGGCTGTTTGCGTGTACGCGAGCTGTGGGGTGTTGGTCCTGCAAAGAGTGCCTTGTCGGGGGGCGTGTGCGAGTATCTGGATAGGAACGCTGCGTGTCCTGCACGAAGCCAAACGCCTGTGCTGAGGAGTGTTTCACTGCTAAAATAGAGGATAAGGGGGGCGCTGAATTGGACAGTCGATTTGACAGAGTGATTAGCCGCGAAAAGACGGCGAGCATTAAATGGGATGGGCGCAAACAGAAATTCGGGCGCGATGACGTAATTCCGATGTGGGTCGCAGACATGGACTTTGCTTCGCCGGAGTGCGTGATCGAAGCGTTACATAACCGGGTTCGGCACGGTGTGTTCGGATACACTGTTCGCGATGACGCGTTTAACGAGGCTGTCGTCGGTTGGCTTTTGCGAAGGCATCAGTGGACAATACAGCCGGAGTGGGTCTCTCAGGCGTCGGGAGTCGTGCCGGCACTGAATTACTTAATTCAAGCCCTGACAGAACCAGGGGACGGCATCATCATTCAACCCCCCGTCTATCACCCGTTTGCTCGTCTGATCAAGAGTCACCATCGTCAGTTGCTGACAAATCCTCTGCAAGAGCGTGCTGGCAAGTACGTGATGGACTACGCTGACCTTGAAGCAAAGGCTGCGGCTGGTGCGAAACTGCTCATCCTGTGCAGTCCGCACAACCCCGTGGGACGGGTCTGGACGCGCGAGGAACTCGAACGAGCCGGAGAAATCTGTCTGAGACACGGGGTGACGGTGATTGCGGATGAAATTCACTCTGACTTGGTCTACGCTCCCCACCGACACACGCCGTTCGCGAGCATTTCCAAAGATTTCTCCATGAATTCGGTCACGACGCTCGCCCCGAGTAAGACGTTTAACGTTGCGGGACTGAATACAGCGCTCGTCGTGGCGGAACGGGAAGATTTGCGCACTCGCTACCGCGACATGATTCAGCTGCAGTCCGCCGGGTCGATCAACGTCCTCGGTGCACAGGCCTTGAAGGCCGCCTACAGCGGTGGCGACGCCTGGCTCGACGACTTGCTCCGCTACTTGGCAGGAAACATCGACTATCTGAAGTCGCAGTTGCAATCTCTTGCGCCACGTGTCCGCGTTACGGATACGGAAGGGACGTATCTGGTCTGGCTCGACTTTCGCGAACTCGGCATGACGCCTGAACAACTCAAAGAGTGGTTGGTGCACGAGGTTGGCCTTGGTTTGGAGTCGGGCGAGACCTACGGCGAGGAAGGCGTGGGCTTTCAGAGGATTAATGTTGGATGTCCACGGTCAGTCCTAGAAGAGGCTGTCCAGCGTTTGCTGAAGGGTGTCAAATCTCTGGATAAGTAATATAACATGACACTTAGGCGGATTTTCTCGAAGAAATTATTCTGATGTGTTATGTAATATGACATATTGTGTTGCATAACTTCCCTCCACTTCGTATTCTAGGACCATACAGAAGGGGAGGGAAGAATCATGACATGGCAGGGATTCCGAACACCTGGGTTTAAGGGGCTAGGAACGGAGCGTGGAATGGGCCGCTCACGGCGATTTAAGTGGCAGTGGGGGGCGCTCGTCGGACTCGTTGGGCTGTTGTTCCCGAGTGTTACGTTTGCTGCCACAACTAAACCGGTGATTTCGTCGGGTGACACAGCCTGGGTACTTGCCTCATCAGCCTTGGTCCTGTTAATGACACCCGGATTGGCCTTCTTCTACGGCGGACTGGTGCGCAAAAAGAATGTCATCACGACGATGCTACAGGTTGTTGCTGTCATTCTTGTCGTCTCCTTACAGTGGGTTGTCGTAGGTTACTCCTTGGCGTTCGGGCCAGACGTGCATCACCTGGTTGGGAACCTGCAGTGGGTGCTGTGGAACGGTGTTGGTTCCACACCGAACAGTTACGCCGGAACCATTCCAGCTACCGCGTTTGGAATTTTCCAGATGATGTTTGCCGTGATCACGCCGGCGCTCATTGTGGGGGGCCTGGCAGAACGCGTGAAGTTTTCGGCCTTCCTCGTGTTCACCACCTTGTGGGCCACACTCATTTACGACCCGTTGGCACACTGGGTATGGGGCGGTGGTTGGCTGATGCAACTGGGCATCCTGGATTTTGCGGGCGGTACGGTGGTTCACATTAGTTCTGGTGTGGCGGGACTTGTTGCAGCTATTTACCTTGGCAAACGCGCGGAACACGGCTCCAAGTCGATCCGAGCTCACAATGTACCGTTCGTTCTGCTTGGGACCGCGCTGTTGTGGTTCGGGTGGTTCGGCTTTAACGCAGGCAGCGCGCTCGCAGCGAACGGGTTGGCAGCAACGGCCTTTTTGACCACAAACACAGCGACTGCAGCGGCAGCGCTCGGCTGGCTCCTTGTTGAGAAACTTCGCACGGGGCATGTCACGCTTGTCGGTGCCTGTGCTGGCGCAGTGACAGGTCTGGTAGCGGTCACCCCTGCCGCTGGCTTTGTTACCCCTGGCGGGTCGATCGTTGTCGGTTTCGTGGGAGGCATCATCTGCTTCTTC
>JAKAXI010000057.1 GCA_021816665.1 Bacillota bacterium
AACTTGGATACGCCGTGAAGCGCCTCGAGTTCCCCAATATCAACGTCTTCAGGCGACTCTCCGCGAACCATGCCGCGAAACTCCTTGGCAATCTCGAGCGCCTTTTCAACGGGTTGACCTTTAATCGCTTCCGTCATCATCGAAGCCGAGGCCATCGAGATCGAGCAGCCGGAGCCTTGGAAGACGACATCCTCCACGACACCGTCGTTACTCACGCGAAGTTGCAGCGTGATCTCGTCTCCGCAACTCGGGTTGCGCAAATCGACAGACACAGCATCTCCGTCTAGTTTCCCCTGATTACGCGGGTGCTGGTAGTGGTCCATGATGACTTCACGGTATAAATCATCCAATTGCATGTTGGAAAAACTCCTTTGCGGACAAGAGTCCATGAACAAGCGCGTCGACGTCCGCCTCCGTATTGTACAGGTAGAAGCTCGCCCGCACTGTGGAGATCACGCCGAGCATCCGCATCAAGGGCTGCGCACAGTGGTGACCTGCCCTGACAGCGATGCCCTCGGCGTCGAGAACGGTCGACACGTCATGCGCGTGCACCTGGCCCAGGTTAAACGTGACCAGCCCGCCGCGCGTCTTGCCGGGCTTCGGACCGTACACCGTCAGGTCTGACAGCTCAGACAACCGCTCCATTGCGTAGGTGGCGAGGCGCATGTCGTGATTTTGAATGTTCTCCATGCCGACTTTCGTCAAGTAATCGACCGCTGCCCCAAGGCCAATCGCGCCGGCGATGATCGGTGTCCCGCCTTC
Source organism: Bacillota bacterium (assembly GCA_021816665.1). Lineage (GTDB taxonomy): Bacteria > Bacillota > Bacilli > Alicyclobacillales > Alicyclobacillaceae > Alicyclobacillus_L. Next base: position 763 of record JAKAXI010000057.1, read on the forward strand.
AAACTTCCACGGGATGTCTTTCCACGTGGAGTCGTACAGCTCGACAATGTCGATCATCTCGCCGCCAAAGTACGTCGGCTCCATGGCTTCGAGCCATTTGCGCTTTCCGTACAGAACACCGACGCCTGTCGGACCACACATCTTGTGACCAGAAAAGGCGAGGAAGTCGACATCCAAATCGCGCACGTCCACCGGCATGTGCGGAACACTCTGCGCGCCGTCGACCACCATCAGGGCGCCTGCAGCGTGGGCGATGGCCGCGATCTCCTTAATTGGGTGAATCGTGCCGAGCACGTTCGAGACGTGCGCCAGCGCGACAATTTTAGTCGCCGGTGTCACAGTCTGGCGAACGTCCTCCAGCGTCAGCGTCCCATCCTCCTGAAGCGGCAGGTACTTCAGGGTCGCCCCAGTGACTTTCGCCACCTGCTGCCACGGGATGAGGTTGCTATGGTGTTCGGACGGCGAGAGCACAATTTCGTCGCCAGCCTTCAGCTGTAAGCGCGCGTACCCGTAAGCGATCATGTTCAGCGACTCGGTCGTGCCCCGCGTGAAGATCACTTGCTCTGGCGATGGCGCGTTGATAAACCGCGCCACCTTCTCACGCGCCAACTCATACGCCTCCGTCGCGCGCGACCCGAGTGTGTGCACGCCGCGGTGGACGTTTGAGTTGTCGGCCTCGTAGTAGCGCTTCAGAACCTCAATCACAGCGCGCGGCTTCTGCGACGTCGCCGCACTGTCGAGGTAAACCAGCGGGTGCCCGTTTACTTCCTGGTTCAGGATTGGAAAGTCCTGACGAACTTCGATGCTGTTCATGACGTCAGCTTCCTCTCGACAAGTCCCGTCAGCCAAGTCTGAATCTGCGGTACCGTGATGGCCTCCACAATCGGCTGTAGGTATCCCCAAATGATCATCCGCATTGCCGCATCTTTCGGAATGCCACGTGACATCAAGTAGTAAATTTGATCCGCATCGAGCTTGCCGACGCTCGCCGCGTGTCCGCAGCGCTGTACGTCGTTTTCGTCGATCAGCAGCATCGGAATGGCGTCAGCCCGCGCCGTGGTGTCGATCATCAGCATCCGGTCGTGCTGCTCACTGCCGGCGCCCACTGCACCTCGTTCAATGTGCGTGCTGCTGCGGTAAATCGAGTTGGCACGGCCGCGAAGTACACCTTGTAGCCGGATGTCACTCTCCGAGTAGCGGCCCTGGTGCACCATGCTGGCCGTGAGGTCCATGTGCTGGCGGCCAAAGCCAATCCCGAGGCCCTTGGTCAGCGACCGTGATCCGGCTCCTGCAAGCACGCTCTCGATAAGCGCGACCGTAAACCCATCGCCGACGTCGCCGAATGTCCAGTTCACGACTGCGTCTTTGCCAACCTTGGCACGCTGAGTCAGGTAGTTTGTCGGTCCTTTGCGCAGTTGGTTGACGGACATCACCTGAATGTTCGCTCCCGCGTCCGCGACGACCTCCGTCACGCTGCTGTGCGGATGGGACGGTGCATTGTCTCCAGCCACATTCACCTGTGCCAAGGAAAACGCGCTGTTTTCGCCACCGACGACAAGTACGCGCGGAAACGCACCTTGATTCACTTCCGTCAAAACGCTCACGTAGGTAAATGGGGTTTCGATCACCACGTTGCGTGGCACATACAGGAACACCCCACCGTGCCAGAACGCGGCATTGGCAGCCGTCCACTTGGACTCACTTGCAGGTACGACCGAAAATAAGTGCCGTTTGATCAGGTCTCCGTGCTGTGCGAGAAGCGCATGGAGGTCTCCGAACACGACGCCCTGCGCTGCAAGATCAGCCGGTACGTCTGCTTGAACCACCACGCCGTCCACGACCACGACACGAGGACCTTCGAGGCTGTCTACCAGTGTCTTTGCATCTTCCGGAAGGCTGCCAGGAGCCACTGGCAACGCACCGATATCCCAGGACCGCTTGGTCAAATCCGACTTTTCGATCCGGTTGGCCGGCAACTCGTCAAACGTCTGCCAAGCTTCTGCCCGCACAGCCGCAAGCCACGCAGGTTCGGAGAACCGGGTCGAGATCGCGCTGACGAGCTCAGGCACGGCAGCCGTTGTAGTTTGTTCCGCCACAGCTGTCCCCTCCTTAAGCTTCGACCCCGACGGTCTCGTCGACGATTCCAAGTTCTTCCTTGAGCCAGTCGTAGCCCTTGGCTTCAAGCTGCTCCGCAAGTTCTTTGCCGCCCGAACGCACAATGCGACCTTGCATCATGACGTGGACGTAGTCCGGTTCAATGTACTCCAGCAACCGCTGATAGTGCGTGATAATCAGGAAGCCAATGTCTGGTGAACGCAAGCTGTTCACGCTCTGCGCCACAATCTTCAGAGCATCGATGTCAAGTCCGGAGTCAATTTCGTCCAAGATCGCGATACGCGGTTCAAGCAGGCTCATCTGCAGAATTTCGTTGCGCTTCTTTTCACCGCCTGAGAACCCTTCGTTCAGGTAGCGTTCGGCGAACACAGGGTCAATGTTCAATTGCTTCATCTTTTCCTGCAGTAAACGGTGAAACTTAATCACCGGCAGTTCGTTTCCTTCGCCTCTGCGAGCGTTCAGGGCTTGCCGCATGAAGTTTGCGTTCGAGACGCCTGCCACTTCGGCGGGATACTGCATAGCGAGGAACATTCCAGCGCGCGCCCGCTCGTCGACTGACATGTCGAGGACACTTTGCCCGTCCAGCGTCACACTGCCGCTCGTGACATCGTAGGCGTGGTGGCCCATCAGAGAAGAAGCCAGTGTGCTTTTGCCAGTGCCGTTCGGTCCCATGATGGCGTGGACCTCGCCACCGTTAATGGTCAAGTTCAGCCCGCGGACAATTTCCTTTCCTTCCACGGCGACATGCAGGTCTTGAATCTGAAAATGTGGTACGGATGCCATGCTGCTCCACCCTTCCTCTGTAACGCAGGCGGACCATCTCCACACGCTCTGTGGTCGGTCCGACGCGTAATGTTGACCCAATTAGTCATGATTCAATAAAAGCGTACCACACCTCGCTAAAAATGCAAGGTGTGGTACGGCTGAGGTCGTCCTTTGTCAGTTCTGTTTAGAACAAGTATTTAAACACCAATTTCGCTTCTTCCGACATCATCTCTTTATCCCATGGTGGATCAAAAGTCAGTTCGACCTCGCAGGTCTCGATGCCAGGCAAACTGGTCACTTTTTCGATGATGTCATCTCTCAACATGTCATATGCTGGGCAGCCCATGGCCGTCAGCGTCATGGTTACTTTCACGTGCTTCTGGTCTTCTGAGATATCCACACCGTACACCATGCCGAGGTTAATTATGTCAATCTGAATCTCGGGGTCAACGACGTCTGTCAGCATTCCCCGGATCAGTTCCTCGTTGATCGTCGTAGTCATATCGCAGACCCTCCTCTCCACACAAACATACGCAGAACCACTCTTAGCGTAACGGACAACGCGGCGTCTGTCGAGAGCATTCGAGAGCGCTCGAGTCAAGATCACGTGAGCGGTCCATCCACGCCTGCAGCCAGCCTACTCGACCGTGATCCGCGTGGACATGTTGTAGTGACCAGAGCCACAGGGTACATCACAGCGAATGACGTATTGACCGGGCTTAGGTGGAGTCCACACCAAGTGCACTGGCGGTTGCCCCTGCACCACTTCGTGGTGAATTTTCGTACCGACGATCGAGAAACCGTGCGCATTCTCCGTCGCGCGGACTTCAAAATCAATCGGCCGATTGGCGACAAAGTTCGCCTGGCTCAGCGACCACTTGAAGTTTGACGCTGTCACCACGACCTTCTGTGCATCAGCAGGCACAGTTTGGCTTGTAGGTGTCGCAGAGTTGCCACAACCTGCGAGCGCCGCAACTGCAAATAGCAGCGTGGCGCCAGTAAAACCTGCACGTCGCCCGCGCCGAAGCAGTTGCGTCCAGATTCTCCGGTTTGCTTCGTTGTCTTGCATCTCCAACATCAGACCTTCAGCCCTCCAAATAGACACTGCTCACTGCCACGTAAACTATCTACTACAGCACCTCAGACAACGGCGTGTAGGACAAGTTGAGTGACTGCGCTACAGCTTCGTACGTGACATGACCTTTCATCACGTTGACGCCTTTGGACAAAGCGCGATTTTGGCGAACGGCTTCAACACCGTGCCCGGCAAGTTGCAAGGCGTACGGGATGGTCACATTCGTGAGCGCGTACGTCGACGTGCGGGGTACAGCTCCCGGCATATTCGCTACTGCGTAGTGCAGGACTCCGTATCGCTCGTAGACAGGATCAGAGTGAGTCGTAATATGGTCGATGGTTTCAACCGACCCACCTTGGTCAATCGCCACATCGACGATGACGCCGCCCGGGTTCATCCCCTTGACCATCTCCGCCGTCACGATTTTTGGAGCCCGGGCGCCCGGGATGAGGACAGAACCGACGAGCAGATCACATCCTTCAATCTGCTCTTTGAGGTGGTACGCATTGGACATGACCGTTTTCAGCCGCCCCCCGAACACCTCATCCAGGTACCGCATTCGGGCTGCGCTGGCGTCCAAAACCGTGACATCCGCGCCTAGACCCATGGCCATTCGGGCGGCGTTCGTACCGACGACACCGCCACCCACAATCACGACGCGGGCAGGGCGTACACCTGGGACGCCGCCAAGCAACTCCCCGCGACCGCCATGAGCTTTCTCAAGGAAGTGTGCTCCAATTTGGACCGACATGCGACCAGCAACTTCGCTCATCGGGGTCAACAGAGGCAGGCTGCGGTCATCCAGTTGAACAGTCTCATACGCGATGGCCGTGATGCCACTGTCGACGAGCGCCTTTGTCAACTCAGGCTCCGGCGCTAAGTGAAGGTACGTAAATAGGATAAGGTCAGACCGGAAATGTCCATATTCTGAAGGAAGCGGTTCCTTCACCTTCATAATCATCTGGGCCGTATCCCACACTTCAGTAGTCGAGGAGACAACCTTGGCGCCTGCCTCTATGTAGGATTCATCCTCAAACCCGCTGCCGACGCCCGCCTCGGACTCAATCAGCACTTGGTGTCCGGCATTCACCAAAGTATGTACACCAGCCGGCGTCATAGCAACCCGATTTTCGTTGTTCTTGACCTCTTTTGGCACACCAATAATCACCCTAAGATGCTCCCTTCCCGCTTCGCGCTCTCCTCAAGCGTGGCGAAGCTGTGCGGTCGACCGCCGCGTGCGGTTTGCCGTTTTGCCCATTTTGCTCGTATACGCCCATTCTGCCCGTATCAGTGTAGATCAGTCGTCTTGGGCGATACAACTTTCCGGCGCACCTTCCGAACAGGCTTCTCCTCCACCAGCCGGCCCGCTTGAACCTCACCTTCAATCCACGCTTGAATCCGTTTGGTGTCACTCGGTGCAATGCGCCAATTGCGTTCTCCGTACAAAAACGACTCGGCCGTCAACTCCCCCTCCTGCGAGAGAGCGTCGACGGCCGCCCGGACGTATTCAACAGGAACATGCAACATCGTTGCAAGTTCCGACAAGCTAAACCGTGTCGTCACCCTGTAGCCTCCCCTGACTGCATCTCACGCCACCGTTACCATGTGTGGCTAATGACAAGTACGTTCGCATTCCATTGTAGGAAATTTGGCGTGTTCGATCCAATCAAGGGGGGGAGCACCACTTCTGTGGACTGCCCTGGTGCAACGATTGTAGTACTGGGATCTACGGCCTCGACTTGGTCGAAGAACCGTTCTGCTGACGCTGCCGTCCACGAAGCACCTGCCTGCGGCGAAAACCACACCAAAGACAGCAATTGATTGAGGATAATCGGTTTATTTCCGGTGTTGACCAATCTGGCCCTAACCTCAAACGAGCGCCCTGTATTCGACACAGACCGAGGCACTACATGTACGTTTTGCAACTGTACTCCCGGAGCGCTGGTCAATATCCTGTCGGCCTTGGCTGGGCTCACTAACTTCGTGCTGAAGAACACCAATTTAGGCTGTCCAATAATGTGCCCTTGGCTGTTCACATTGACGCCAATCGGGTTAAATGACCAAGTGGCATACTGGCCTGGCGCGAGCGGACCCGAAGGGCCATTGACAAAGTCAATCCAGTTGCTCGTCGAGAGCAGGTCCTGCCCAGGGTGTTGCGTGAATCCGAGGACGCCGACAACGTCTTGAGGCGTCACCACGGTGTTCCCAATGTTGGTGACTGTCGCCTGAAGAATGGGACCACCGGGCGCATTCGCCGGACGAACCACCTTAATTCCAGTGGCAATAAGTTGTGATTTCTGCAAGCCGAAAACAGTCTCTTGCAGGAGTCGATTCGACTGCCCTGTCGTCGCCGCTGTCGGCGGCGTCGGAGCAACCGGGAGTGAGCGGTCCGTCCAGACAACCCCCGCGACAACAGCCGCCGCGCAGACACCGGCTAAACCTGCGAACCACGATTTCCAGGCGCCTGTTTGCCGCGGCTGTCGCCGTACCATAGCTTCACGTTCTCGCTGGCTCGCCTCCTCAAGGATGCGCCGGCGCAGCGACTCGGAAACTTCGGCCTGCATCATTTCTTGAAAGCGCAGGCGCCACTCATCCTGTGGTTCTGTCATGAACGCTCACCTCCTTCCATCAACTCACGCATCAGTGCGCGACCTCGGTGCAGTCTCGTACGAACTGTTGCTTCTGAAATACCGAGCGTTTGTGCGACCTCTGCGCTCGACAACTCGCGCTGGTAAAACAGCACGATGACTTCGCGGTACTTTACGGGCAAGCGATTGACCGCCCGCCAAAGCGCGTCTCGTTCAAGACGAACAATAGCCGCTTGTTCCGTGTCATCACCCAACTGGTGAGTAGCCTCAGTCTGAAGCGTCAGGTCATTGGTCTCGTGGCGAACCACCCATGACCGGAGGTAGTCTTTGCAGCGATTTGCCGTGATCGATAACAACCACGTCTTCACGCCGCTATCTCCCCGAAACGTCTGTATTTTTGTAAAGGCGCGCAGAAACACATCTTGCGTAATATCCTGCGCAACGTGATAGTTCTTTACATACGAGTAGGCGAGGTTCAATACGTCTGACCCATACTCGGTGACCCATGTGTTGAGTTGGTCTAACCGGTCGGACGAGCCAGCTTCCATCTGAAATTCTTCCACGGATGTCCTTTCACCCCCGCCACACCTCCAGTCATTAGACGGAGCGCTCTAACGGTATGTGACAAGTTTAACGGAAGAAAACACAGGTCTCAAACCTGCCAATTATTTCATTTTTCACAACTCGAGTTGCTTCGCAGTCCAAAATAAAGTAATCTGTTAATTACGAGTATGGTGAAAGTTGATGTCTTACTAGTATCTTGCGATCGACTTTGCACCACTCAGCAGTTCCGACTTTCTCCATGCTAAACCTTTTGAGAGGAGGTTCAGTAAACGAATCACATGTCGTTGGCAAGTCGGCTTTTTATCAATTCCTTCTTATTGGATAGTCCCGCGTGAGCAATTGTTCTTAAACCCATGAGCGCATAATCGTCTTTCAATTTTGTCGATCTTTGTCTTTTCAGCAGAGAAAGGAGACTGTGCATGGCACAAGGAAAACTCCGTAAGTCCTTGAACTTGCTTGACTTAACATTTCTGGGGTTGGGAGCAATTATCGGCTCCGGGTGGCTGTTCGCCGCACAGGCGGGCGCAGTCATGGCTGGTCCTGGGGCGTGGATTGCATGGGTGTTCGGCGCCGTCGCCTGTATGCTCATCGGTTTGGTCTACGCTGAACTGAGTTCTGCGTGGCCGCGAGCCGGCGGTATCATCCGCTATCCTCAGTATTCTCATGGTTCAATGGTCGGTTTCTTCATGGGGTTTGCGTCACTATTGGCCTACTCGAGCGTCGCTGGCATCGAAGCGCAGGCAGTGCGTCAATACGCGTCGCACTACATTCCCGCTTTAACCGTTGCCAACAGTTCTACACAGAACTACACAGGACTCGGCCTCGCGTTTGAGATCGCGTTCCTGGTCATTTTCTTCTTGCTGAACTACTTCAGCGTCACGATTTTCGGCAAAGTGAACACGGTGGTCACCGCGCTGAAGTTCATTATGCCGTTTATCACCCTGGTCATCCTGTTGTTCAACATGCATCCGAGCAATTTTTCCGTCGGCGGTGCCAAACCTGGCGGTGCACACGGTATCTTCTCAGCGATTTCGACTGCCGGTATCGTCTTTGCTTTCCTTGGGTTCCGCCAAGCTGTAGACTTCGCAGGCGAGGCCAAAAACCCGCAACGTACAGTTCCTTGGGCTATCATTCTCTCGATCTCGCTAGGAGCCTTAGTGTACGTCCTGTTACAGGTCGCGTTCGTCGGTGCAATGCCCGTCAACGACTTGGCTCACGGCTGGGCGTCGATCAACTTCAACGCGCCGTTTGCACAGCTCGCGATCGCAATTGGCATGCAGTGGTTGGCACTCTTGCTGTTCGCTGACGCTGTCCTCTCACCGGCAGGTACCGGTAACATCTACACTGGTTCCACCTCGCGCGTCCTGTTCGCGTGGACGCGCAACGGCTACTTCTACTCACTTTTTGGCAAAATTCACGCTCGCACGGGCTTGCCTCGGCCTGCTATCGTGCTCAGCTTCTTC
>JAKAXI010000058.1 GCA_021816665.1 Bacillota bacterium
TCATGAAGCATGATCGTCTTTATGGTCCTCTCCCAAACCCTCGGTGTGCAGGTGATTCTCGGCACCTTTCTCGCAGGCGTCCTGGTGGGCCTCGTGAACGACAAAGAGCGCTCGGACATTCGCAACAAGTTGGACGCAATTGGCTTTGGATTTTTGATCCCGATTTTTTTCATCATGGTCGGCGTCAACTTCAACGTGCGGTCGCTCTTCAGCGATCCGAAGGCGCTTTTGCTGCTGCCGATTCTGTTCGTCGCCACCTACCTGTTCAAGGCACTGCCGGCCCTCCTGCTGCGTCTGCGCTACCCGTGGCGAGAGACGTTGTCCGGCGCGTCCTTACTCACCACGCAGATGTCCGTCACCGTGGCAGCCGCCTCAGTCGGACTGCAAATCGGCGCGATTCGTCAAGGAGTGGACACGGCGATTATCCTGGTCGCGATGCTGACGTCCGTAATTTCGCCGGTCTTGTTTGGCCGATTGTTTCGCCCACAGGTCGACAACGACGTGCGGTCGTGCGCAGTGGTCGGCAACATGCCTGGCGCCAGTTTGCTCGTCGAGCACATCCGCGCGCACGGAGATGGCTGCGCGTGGATAATGGACTACCCTGAGGAAAACGTCGACTGGAGTTCCGTACGCGCCATGGCAGCGTACGGAGAGGACGATGCAAAGAACATCGCAATTGCCTCCGCGGCGGCCGCGGCCGGAGTGCGCCCCGCTCTGTGCCTGATACGCGACCTGGCCACCTTTCACCAGTACCAGAACACGGAGAACCTTGTCCCGATCAACCCACAGCTTGCCACCGTGACCCTGATCGACCAACTGCTACACTACCCAATTTCCACGCAGTTGCTCCAGGCGCCAGCAAACCTGCAGATCCGTGAAATTGAGCTCACCAACCGCGCGTTCCACCGTGTCACGCTGATGAACATCAACCTTCCGGGAAACCTTTTGATCTTGTCTGTCGTGCGCGACGGCGTTCAGGTTGTTGCACACGGTAACACTGAACTGTTGGTTGGCGACACTCTGATCGTCGTCGGCAGCCCAGAAGACATCTCTGATTTTGCACAAATTGCGTAAGCAAGGGACTGTGGTCGAGCCTTAGACATGCAATGCAAAAAAAAAGAGCGCAGCCAGCAACGCGGCGCGCATCAAAGGGGTAAAGGGTTATTTATAAAGTACCACGGGCTCACCAACCTGCCATGGGGCTTTAGACACACTCTCTATAGGACTTTTGTCCCGGTTCAGCCGCGTGTGTGCACGACAGTCTCCGTCTGATACAGCGCCTTCGAATAAGGCGGCAGGCTCTCAGTGATCCACGCGTTGCTGCCGATCACGCTGTGATGACCGATCACGGTCTCTCCACCGAGCACCGTAGCGTGAGCGTACAGTACGACGTAGTCTTCTACGGTTGGGTGCCGTTTGGTTTTGCGCACCATCGAGCCGTCCTCATCGCGCGGAAAGTACAGCGCTCCGAGCGTCACGCCCTGGTAGATCTTCACGTGGTCACCGACCACTGCGGTTTCTCCCACGACGATGCCCGTCCCGTGGTCGATCATAATGTGCCGACCAATCGCTGCACCTGGGTGCAGTTCGATGCCTGTGAGTCGGTGCGCGTGCTCCGTCATCATCCGCGGCAACAGCGGAATATCGAGTTCAACCATGATGTGAGCCACGCGGTACACGGTCAACGCGAACAGCCCTGGATAGGTCAGCAGAATCTCATCGTAACCGGTCGCTGACGGGTCGCTGTTGTACGTCTCGACGACGTCCTCGTACAGCATTTCTTGCACTTCCGGCAGTCGAGTCAAGACCTGGTCAGCCCGCTGTTCTGCCGCATCGCGCGACTCCGGCGTCCCGTCTTTGAAACACTTCCGGTACACCGCGCGGTGAATCTGGCCAGCCATGATGTGGTGAAGAGACTCCATCTGTTCACACAGTGGGTCCGTCTTCGTCGACGAAGAGTAATAATTGGGCAGAAGCACCTGCCTGGCAAGCGAGATCATCTGCGCGATGGCCGAAATCTCTGGGTGGCACATTCTGCCTTCGAACCAGGTGCAACTGTTGTGGTTCAGTTGTTCGACAATGTGTTTGCGAGGTTGTTCGCGGTCTGTCACTGCCCTACCCCCGTTTCGAATCAATGATGGATGCGGGTCATTGACAGTATACAGACTTGCGCCGTGGCTGACAAAGGACAATAGCCGACTCAGTAAACGGTAGAAATTATCCGCCGAGCGACGTGTAGATCAGATAGACGTTGAGGAAGACGATCACGAAGGCGATGAGCGTCGCAACTACAGTTACCCACCAGCGATTGACAAGCTCGCCCATCAGCGACTTACGGCTCGTGAAATAAACCAGCGCGATAACTGGCGCAGGGAGCGCGATGCTCAATACGACCTGGCTCAGGACCAGCATCTGTGTCGCATCGAGCCCGATTGCGACGACCGCGACGGCCGGCAGCATCGTGACGACGCGGCGAACCCAGACCGGAATCCGGAAGCCAACGAATCCCTGCATGATCATCTGGCCAGCCATCGTTCCGACGGCTGAACTCGATAGACCAGAGGCAAGCAGCGAGACTAAAAACACTGCCGCGGCGGCCGGTCCAAGCAGTGGTGTCAGCGTACGGTACGCGGTCGAAATCGACGCAATGTCTGTGTGACCAGTGCCGTGGAAGGCCGACGCTGCCATATACATCATCGCCAGGTTGACGAGTCCGGCGAGCGTCATCGCAATCACAACATCGAATCGCTCAAAGCGGTAGACTTTCTTTGCTTCTGCTTTGTTGCGCGGTTGAATTCTGTTTTGCGTCAAGCCGGAGTGGAGGTAGACTGCGTGCGGCATAATCGTTGCCCCGATGATGCCGACGACCAAGAACATGCTGTTCGAACCACCCACCCATGGTGTCACTGCGTGACTCGCCACGAGCCCCCAATTGGGTCGAGAAATAAAAGTCTCCAGCAGGTAGCTGATGGCAATCACACCGACCAAGGAACCAATGAAGATCTCGAGCGGTCGGAATCCAAACCGCTCCAACAGAAGCATCGCGTAGGTCAAGACACCCGTGACAAGTGTCGCGATAAGCATTGGGATGTGCATCAAGAGGTTAATGGCGAGACTCGCTCCCAAAAACTCTGCCAGATCTGTCGCCATCGCGGCGACCTCGGACACACCCCACAGCGTGTATGTCAGCCACTTTGGGTAGAACGCGCGACACAGTTCCGGGAGATTCCGCCCGGTTGCAATGCCCAGTTTTGCGGATAGTGTCTGGATCATCATCGCCATCAGGTTGGCGAGGACGACGACCCAGAGCAACCGATAACCGAACTCTGAACCACTCTGGATATTGGTCGCGTAGTTGCCGGGATCGACATAGGCGACAGACGCGATCAACGCAGGACCAAGAAACGGCAGAATCGCGAAGAGGCCTTTCCGCTTTCCGTCCAAGACGAGGCGACCAGCTTTGACAGCTTTGCTCTCAGCCCCTGCTACAGCTTCTGACGCGGCGAGGTTACTCATTGTCGCCCTCCTTTCTGTCTGACCTTGCACCCTCTCTGTACGACCCAGGGGGCGCGAAGAACCCTGCAACACTGTATGCTGTAAGTTGAGCAGTGCTCACAATTTTCTCCGGACCTAACAAACTTAGTTCTACGACAATGTTTTTCCCTCAGGAAACTTTCTGTCTCTATTATAGGTTATCGCCGATGAAAAGTGAAGGGGAACTCGCCTTGCGAATCTGCGTGCTTGGCCGTATGATGTGGGGCATTCAGAGAGTCCACAACGACCCGCGTCGGTCGACACCTGGAGGGATTTGGATGACTGAAGGTACATATGATGCCTACTTGCGCGCCCACAGGGACGCACACCTTGAAGAACTGAAGACGTTCCTACGCTTTCCGAGCGTCAGCACGGACTCTGCTCACACGGGCGATGTAGCAGCGTGTGCAGAGCATCTCGCAGAGCTCGCACGAAAAGTCGGGTTTGAGCATGTCGAACTCTGGCCGACAAAAGGACACCCTGTGGTGTACGGCGACTGGCTGCACGCAGACGGCGCGCCGACGGTTGTTGTCTACGGACACTACGACGTCCAACCGGCTGACCCGCTTGATCTCTGGCAGACACCGCCGTTTGACCCACAAATTCGCGATGGGCAACTGTACGCCCGCGGTGCGTCAGACGACAAAGGACCGACCTTCATGCACCTGAAGGCGTTTGAAGCCCTGCTTTCGACCACGGGCGGGCTTCCTGTCAACGTCAAGCTGTTCCTCGAAGGCGAAGAGGAAATTGGCAGCGCGCACTTGACAGAGTGTCTGGAAACTCACCTCGACCAACTGCGAGGCGACTTGCTGGTCATCTCCGACACGACCATGCTCGGTCCGGACCAACCGTCCATCTGTTACGGCTTGCGCGGTCTAGCCGCTCTGCAAGTGGACGTGCAGGGGGCAAACCGCGACCTGCACTCTGGTCTGTACGGTGGTGCTGCGCCCAATGCGGTACACGCTCTTGTGGAGTTGCTCGCGACTCTGCACGACTCGGAGGGAAGAGTTACAGTACCGGGGTTTTACGACGACGTAGATGTTTTGACCACGGAGGAAGCAGCAGCCTACCGCGACTTACATTTTGACGAGGCAGAACTGATGGCTGAGATCGGCGTGACAGAACTAGTCGGGGAACCCGAACATCCTGCCATTGAACGGTTGTGGACGCGTCCAACGCTCGAGATCAACGGCATTTACGGCGGGTTTCAGGGGGAGGGGACGAAAACTGTCATCCCTGCTGAAGCGCACGCCAAGATCACTTGTCGGCTGGTGCCCCATCAGACCGGGCGAGGCATCCAACAACTGCTCGCGCAACACCTGGAAACTCACGCGCCGAAAGGTGTCCAGGTGAGTGTCCAACTGGCCGACGCAGGCGAGCCTTATGTGACGCCGTTTGACCATCCGGCCATTCAACTGGCGGCAGACGCTTACACCCACGCCTACGGTAAACGCGCCGTGTTTACAAGAATGGGCGGGTCGATCCCGGTTGTCGAAACGTTTGAGCGCATGCTCCACGTGCCCGTCGTGTTAATGGGCTTTGGCCTCAACACAGAGAACTTTCACGCCCCGAACGAGCACTTCGCCCTCGACAACTTTGACAAAGGGATGCGCACACTCTGTTACTACTGGATGCACTTACCAGAAGCTCTGTCCGGAGAACCAGTGTAGTTTTGGTACTGAAAGTGGTGCGCCTGTGCATACAATGTCCCATCGTGCTCGACACAAAAACAGCCGGGTCCGCGCGTGCGCGAACTCCGGCTGTATCGTCTCTTGACTCAGCGCTCAAACTGACGAGTGATCTCTTCTTCGACGTACGGGTTCAGGACGCGCAAGTGTGTCCCCTTCATACCGAGCGAGCGGCTTTCCAAGGTCCCAGCGCTCTCGAGCTTGCGAATGCTGTTGACGATGACTGACCGGGTCACTCCGTGCTCGTCTGCGATCTGGCTACTGACGACAATGCCGTCTGCAGATTCCCGAACCGCGTCCATCAGGTACTTCGCAGCCTGCAACTCTGAGAAACTGAGGGACTCAACCGCCAAGTGCGCGAGTGCGCGTTGCCGACTCTCTTCCTCTTTGCGCTGCTGGCGGGCGTGGATGACTTCAAGCGCCACAATTGAGGCGCTGTACTCAGCGAGAACGAGGTCGTCGTCGTTAAACGGCTCTGCCGAACGCGCAAAGACGAGCGTTCCTTGACGTTCCCGTCCTGCAATCACCGGGGCAATCGAGATGTGTTTGGAGCGGAAGGACTCATTTTCCTCCGGCGAGAACACGTAAAACGGTTCTTTGTCCTGGATGTTTGCCACCGTCTGTTCAACGCGCAGCAAGTGCTTATTGAAATCCCCGGGGAAGCGCTGGTCTTTCGTCATGATGTCGAGCCACTCTTCCGTCAAGGCGTGTTCGGCAACCCCGTATCCAAGCACCTTTCCTTTGCGACCAACAATGTATACATTGCAGGACATAATACGGCTGAGAAACTCCGCAACTTCGTGGAACTCCACCTGCTCGTTTGCGGTTCGCAGCAATTTGCCGAGCTCCTGCACTTTCTCCAACAGTTTCACAATACATTCTCCTAACTGGTCCGAGTGTTGCGCGTTAGCGCGGGAACGACCGCCCCACATAACATTCTGATTTCTACATCCACCGATCATACATGATAACACAAATCTTGTGGACTTTCATAGAAAACCAGGACGATTTTCGCCATTTTCGCCCTATATTTCGACAAAATCCTCCGTGGTGGACAAATTTTGTTCCACCACATCGCCTGGTACTTCTGCTCGCATGTCTCGTCGGACGAACTTGTAGACAGCGACCAGTCCCTCCAGCAGTGTCAAGCTGTCCGTCAGTTCTCCCCCGCAGGCGTGCGCCATCTCAGCCCAGTCGTGCACGTCGTACAAACGGCGTTTCGCGGCAGCGGTAGACCAGGCGAGAAAGCTGTCGCGCTGAAAGTCTTTCCACTTGCGTTCGTCGACCAGTTTCTGAGCGGACCACGGATTCATCAACGCGGATGGGTTGAGCACCACCAACTGTCCACTTGGTTTGAGCACCCGGATGAGCTCCTGCAACCCCTTCTGCGGTTCTTCGCACATAAACAACACATCCAAACAGGTGACGAGATCAAACGAAGCCGCTGGAAAAGGCAGGCTGCACAAGTTACCGACTGCAAAACTCATATTCTGCAAACCAAAGTCGGTGGCAGACCGCCTCGTCCGATCGACCATTTTCTCCGAGACGTCGAGTGCCGTCACCCACTCGCTGCGCTGTGCGAGGTGCGCCGCAAATCGACCAGCTCCACAACCGGCATCCAGTACGTGGTAAGTGTCTTGAATACCCAGCCAATGAATCAGCGTGCGTTGCATGGACTGGTTCCAGTCAGTCTGTTCCAGGGTATCGAAGAACTCGACCATTCCATCTTCACCTGTCAACACGTCTCCGCTCCTCCCCACACAATCATATGGTTGTCCAAAGTCGCGTACAATGCAATATCCAAACTGGCTCTCAGGAGGTCGCGCCGTGAACGAGACCATGCACCTGTTCCTGCTCATTGTGCTCGCGTCTTTTGTGTTCTCCTGGGTGGTCAGCCGGATTCCACTCCTGCGAATTCCCGCCTCTGTGGCTTACCTGTTGTTTGGAGTGTTGCTTCATGTCGGGGCCGGCCGGATTCCGCCAGATGAGCTCTTGTGGATCAACCAACTCGGCGACCTCGGCCTCTTGTTTCTCATGTTTTTATCTGGCCTCGAGGTGCAAGTGTCACAGCTGCGGCCCGCTCCGCGCGTCGCTGGAGAGGAACCAAAGGTATCAGCACTGACCACGGCTCTCACTTTTTTTGCGGCCACTTTCCTGCTCAGTTTCCTCGGCGCGTTGCTGATCAGTCGCCTGAGCGGTGACGCTCACCCATGGATGCTGACGCTGCTCTTCTCTACAACGTCACTCGGCATCATTCTGCCGGTCCTCGAAGAGACCGGTCTTTTGCACCAAGCATATGGTCAGGTACTGCTCACCGCTGCGCTCGCGGCTGATTTTTTGACGATGTTGCTCGTGTCGCTCTACGTCAGCGTCCGCACGTCCGGGACGGCGCTGAGTTTCCTGTTCGCACTCGCCGTGATCCCGGCGACGGCCGCAGCTTACCTGCTCTTGCAGTGGGCGCGCGGCGTACCCTCGCTGCGCAGATTCGCGGGCGACCCGCAAGCGCGGATGCGCGGTCTCCTCGCTCTGCTCGCCGCAGCGTGCGCCTTCGCAGACTTCACAGGTGCCGAACCGATTCTCGGGAGTTTTCTCGCAGGAATGGTAGTTTCCGCTGTCCCGTTCGCCTACAAGGCAAAGCTGCGCAGCTACTGCCATGGGCTGGGCTACGGGTTTCTCATCCCGATGTTCTTCATCTCCGTAGGCCTGCACTTTCACTTCAGCGCTTTTCGAGAACCGTCCTCCTGGCTGTGGCTGCCGGTGCTGCTCGTCGTGATGTTCGCGGTAAAACTGCTGCCGGCGTGGCCAGTGTTGCGCCCGTTCGGTGGAAAAGCTGCCATTGCTGGTGGGGTGTTAATGTCGTCCCGGCTCAGTTTGGTGGCTGCAGCCGCAATCATCGGTGTCAACATTGGAGCGATGACTCCCGGGCTCGCTCAATCGATGATTCTGGCCGCAGTCGTCACTTGTCTTGTTGCCCCCGTCGTTTTCGTCTCTATGACTTACGGTTGGCGCAGGCGATCGAGCACCATCGGATAGCCGTCAGAACCGTATAGCAAACAGCGCTTGACACGACTGATTGTCGCCGTACTCGCACCTGTCTCTTCTTCGATGTGGTGGTATGTACATCCGTCCTGCAACATGCGAGCCACCTGCAGCCGCTGCGCGAGTGACTTGAGTTCCGCGATCGTGCACAGGTCGTCGAAGAAACGGTAACACTCTTCCAGTGTTTCAAGCGACAGGATGGCCTGAAACAGTTGATCCATGGTCGCGTCGCGGAGTTTGTCGATCTGCATGTGGCGGCACCCTTTCTGGTGTCCTCCGTTGCGTATTACGGACGCACGGGGTTCGCAACGTGAAGACGCGAAGCCGCACCTCTCGGCGCGGCCGCAAATCACTTCAATTCCAGCATCAAGAGTTCCGGGTGTTCAATCAGCCTGCGGATGTGGTTCATGAACCGAACTGACCCGGCTCCGTCGATGATCCGGTGGTCGAACGACAGCGACAAGGTCAACATGTCGCGGATTACGATGTCGTCCCCTCGCACAACTGGCTTTCTTTGAATCTGGTGAACGGCGAGAATGCCGACTTCTGGGTAGTTGATAATCGGCGTCGCAAACATCCCGCCAATCGGGCCCATGTTGGTAATCGTAAAGGTGCTGCCGCGCAGTTCCTGCTGGCTCAGTTTACGTTCCCTTGCTCCGCGCGTCAGGCGCAGAATTTCGTCGCCAATCTCCGCAACTGTGAGTCTGTCCGCATGCCGAATCACAGGGACTAACAGACCGTCCGGAGTGTCCACCGCCAGTCCAATGTGGTATCCCGCCAACAACTCAATCTCCTGTGCCTCTTCGTCTAAGCGGGCATTGAAGTAGGGAAACGCGCGCAGGGCAGAAACCACAGCCTTCACAATGAAGGGGAGGTAACTGAGCCGCTTGCCCTGGGCTTCAAGCGCCGCA
>JAKAXI010000059.1 GCA_021816665.1 Bacillota bacterium
GTATTTCCTCTTGTCGTCGAGACAGTTTTGCCATGACCGCGCCTCCGCTCCATGAAATGTTTTCCTAAGTATAGCAAACAGAACAGTTGTTCGCAAACGTTTGTTCGCATTTCACTTGACAAGAACACATGTTCGTATTTAAATAGAAACAGAACACATGTTCGTAGGAGGCGGTTGTGGTGGTGTCACTTAGTGAAATGGGACGCATGAAATCGGCGCAAAGTACTGCTTACGAGACTCAACAGGTGATGCGCAAGACTCGCGCGCGTTTGTGGGTGTTGTTCGCTCTGTGCTGGATTGTCGGGGCTAGCTTGGCGTTTCATTTTTGGGTAGGAGTAGCGTCCGCAGCATCAACGGGTGTGTCGTATACTGTGGCGCCTGGAGACACCGTTTGGTCAATTGCGAGTCAAATCAGTGGCGGAGGTGATCCGCGCGAACTGGTGAGTGAAATCATCGCGCAAAATCACCTGAATGCAGTCGGTACTCTGTATGTTGGGGAAGTTCTGCAACTGCCACAGAACCCTTGAGTTATATGAGGCCCAAGTGTCGCAGGCCGCGCTCGACTCCGTCCTGGTCCACACGGGTTGTTTCGTAATCTGCGTAAGGTTTGATTTCATTTGAGGCGTTCCCCATTACAACGCCAGTACCAAGTGCCTTGAACATGCCCACGTCATTCCAAGCATCACCAAAGTGCACCGCGTGTTCAGGCGCGATACCAATCTGGCGGAGTACGTCCAAGGCGCCGAGAGACTTGTCGTTGCCAGCCTTTTGCAGGTCAATCGCCTCTCTGTGCCAGCGGTAGATCATGCATTCAGGAAATAACTCTAAGACTTCTTTATCCCAGTCCTCAGTCATAAACACATTTGCCTGAAACACTTCGTCCACGCTGTGTTCTTCAGTTCTGTTTACACGGATTTCAGGATAGTCGTACGCCTGCATGAGGGAGTGTAGTGGACCGGGAAGCTGCGCAGGTGTTACACTTTCCGTTCGCTTGTGAAAGACCACAGGTAACCGCTGTTCTAAGAAATAAGTTCGCGCGCGTCTGACCACGTCCGCCGAGAGTGGGCGCTTAGATACAACCTCGTGATTTGCGATCGCCAATCCACCGTTGAAGTAGACCGCAAGGTCAATGCCTAGTCGCTGCTGCAGTTCAATCGTTTGTAATAGCGAGCGCCCCGTACAAAGCGCCACACCGATGCCGCGTGCATGTAACTTGCGGATCGCGTCGATGGCACTTGGCACAAGGTTTCGGTTGTAGACAAGTGTCCCGTCGATGTCGAAGAAAACAAATTCTATAGTCAAGGTGTGAGAACCCCTTCATCTTGTATGTCGTTCGCTGACACAAGCGCCCGCCAACTCAGGTTTATTCTAGCCGATACACGCAGAGCGCTCCAGGCCGATGCTCATTGAGCGACGAGTAGCGCGTTGCGCCAGTCATCCGTTTTCGAGTATCATAAGCCCATGTTTTCAAAGGAAACGGGGGAAGCTTGTGGCTGTGACAATGGAACAGCTCGTGGCGCTGGCGAAACACCGTGGGTTCATTTTCCCCGGTTCGGACATCTACGGCGGACTTGCAAACACGTGGGATTACGGGCCGCTCGGCGCCGAGTTGAAGAATAACATTAAGCGCGTGTGGTGGCAGAAGTTCATTCACGAGTCTCCGTTTAACGTGGGTCTCGACAGTGCAATTTTGATGAACAGCCAGGTTTGGGTGGCCTCTGGCCACGTGGGTCACTTTCACGACCCAATGATCGACTGCCGTACCTGCAAATCAAGACACCGTGCAGACAAATTAATCGAGGCAGCCATTGAATCGCGTGGCGAAGAGCGTGTTGTGGACGGGCTTTCGTTTGACGAAATGGAGGAACTCATCCGAGTTTATGACGTACGGTGCCCAGATTGCGGAGGCAATGACTTTACGCCAATTCGGCAGTTCAACATGATGTTTAAAACGCATCAGGGAGTCACGGATGAAGCAGGCAACGAGATCTATTTGCGGCCCGAAACAGCTCAAGGCATTTTTGTGAACTTTGAGCATGTGCGCCGGACCATGCGGAAAAAGCTGCCGTTTGGTATCGGTCAGGTTGGCAAGAGTTTCCGCAATGAGATAACTCCCGGAAACTTCATCTTCCGCACACGGGAGTTCGAGCAGATGGAGTTGGAGTTTTTCTGTGCACCTGGTACAGATGACGAGTGGTTTACCTATTGGCGGCAGTTCTGCCATAACTGGCTGCTCGCGATCGGCATTCGACCGGAGAGCGTGAGACTGCGCGACCACGAGGCAGCGCAACTCTCTCACTACAGCAAGGCGACCACGGATGTCGAGTATCACTTCCCGTTTGGCTGGGGCGAGCTCCTCGGAGTCGCAAATCGGACCAACTACGACTTGTCCCAGCACGCACAGCACTCGCATGAGGACTTTCAAGTCGACAGTGAAGACCGTGAGTCGTTTATTCCCTTCTGTATCGAACCGTCAATCGGTGTCGACAGACTGTTGCTCGCGGTGTTCGCTGATGCGTATGAAGAACAGACCTTGCCCGATGGCGATGTGCGCACAGTGCTTCACTTCCATCCGGCTCTGGCTCCTTACCAGGCAGCCGTTTTTCCACTGTCCAAGAAACTAGCGGAACCGGCACAGGCGCTCTACCGCGAACTCGCACAGTCGTTCACGGTTGACTACGACGAGTCCGGGTCGATTGGCAAACGTTATCGTCGGCACGACGAGATCGGAACGCCCTATTGCATCACGTTTGACTTTCAGTCGGAGGAAGACGGTGCTGTGACAGTTCGCGACCGCGACACGATGGAACAGGTGCGGTTGCCGATTCGTGAACTTTCCGCATGGCTGCGCGATAAAACGCGGGTCATTAGCGAATGAACATGGCTTGCTCGGGGAAGGTTGACACGCAGGGGGTGGTTCACAGATGTCCAACCAACACACGGAGAACCACAACGAAGCGTTCACGTTCACTGGGTCACTTAAGAACAATCGACACTTTGAAGCGGTTGTGAGTGAGCGGAACCGCGTCGTGGATGACGCGGTGATTGTGCCTATCCCGTGGAAGCAGTATCACCGTGCGAACGTCCCGCACCTCGCGAGACACTCCAAGTGAGCGGGCAGTGACCCCACACCCAAGCCCGGCCGGCGTGAGCATTTGCTCAATCGTCGGCCGGGCGTTCTTATAGCGTGAACACCTCACTTAAGAGGCAGGTCGCCCAGGACGTGATTGCCCGTTTGTCGATACCATCGTCGCAGTAGCAAGGTGGGACGCGGCATCGACGGCAGGTTGCGACTGTCCACTCGCATGTCCACTTCGGACATGGTTCAACAGCCCACCTGACAGTAAAATTTCCAGCTGCCGGTCCGACAGTTCAGAGCGGCAGCGAATTCTCCGACCTGACCCAGTCTGGAGGACTTCGATCGAGCCGCCTTGCTTCAGTTGACCCCGTACGTCCGGAATGACCAGTGCATCCTCCCGTTCTAGTGCGTCGTAGTCTGCTTCCTTTTCAAAGGTGAGCGGGAGAATTCCAAAATTGATTAGGTTGGCACGGTGAATGCGCGCAAACGATTTGGCGATCACGGCTTTCACGCCGAGGTACATCGGCGCAAGCGCGGCATGTTCCCTGCTCGACCCTTGACCGTAGTTTGACCCTGCGACGACAATGCCGCCACCAGCCTTTTTGGCCCGTTCGGGGAAAGTGGGGTCGATGCGCACAAAGACGAACTCACTGATCGCAGGAATGTTTGAACGCAGCGGCAGAATCTTTGACCCTGCCGGCATGATGTGATCAGTGGTGATGTTGTCACCGACTTTCAGGAGCACCGAACCCTCGATGGTTTCTTCCAGAGGCCCGCGCAGTGGCAAGGGCTTAATGTTTGGCCCACGCTCGACCTCGACAGCCGAGGGGTCATCAGCGGGCTGCAAGATCATGCCTTCGTCGTTTGTGTCGTATTCGTCAGGCTCTCGTGTCGCTACGTACGCTCCGCCTTCTCTTGGGTCCGTCAGTACTCCACGCAAGGCAGACACCGCAGCCGTTTCCGGGCTACACAAGTAGACCTTGGCGTTCGGCGTCCCAGACCGCCCTTCAAAGTTGCGGTTGAAACTGCGCAAGCTGATTCCCTCAGATTTTGGCGCCTGCCCCATGCCGATGCACGGACCACAGGCTGCCTCGAGCACGCGCGCGCCGGCTGCGATCAGGTCAGCCAAAATTCCGTCACGTGCGATGGTGGCAAACACCTGCCGTGAACCAGGTGTCAAAGTCATTGACAGGTTTTCTGCGACTCGCTTTCCGCGCAGGACGTGAGCCGCGATCGCCAGGTCGTGAAAACTGGAGTTCGTGCAAGAGCCAATACACACCTGGTCTAGCGGCAGTCCTGCGAGTTCTCGTACGGTGGTCACATTGTCCGGGCTGTGCGGTTGGGCAATCAGCGGCTCGAGCTGAGTGAGGTCAATTTCGATCACTTCATCGTAGCTCGCGTCTAGGTCTGCCTCAAGGGCAGTCCAGTCCGATTCACGCCCTTGTTTGCGCAAGAACAGCCGGGTTCTTTCGTCACTCGGGAAGATGGAAGTTGTCGCTCCGAGTTCAGCTCCCATGTTGCAGATGGTCGCCCGTTCGGGAATCGTCAGGTCTGCGACTCCCTCGCCGTGGTATTCGAAGACCTTGCCTACGCCGCCCTTGACAGTCAGTCTCCTCAGCATTTCGAGGATGATGTCCTTCGCTGCTACCCAAGGTTGTCGCTTGCCAGTCAATCGGACACCGACCACTTTCGGCATCGGTAAACCGAACGGCCCGCCCGCCATAGCGACCGCTACGTCTAAACCACCCGCTCCAATCGCGATCATCCCTGCGCCGCCGCTTGTCGGCGTATGTGAGTCGGAACCGAGTAAAATCTGCCCTGGCACCGAAAAACGCTCGAGGTGAACTTGATGACAGATCCCGTTCCCTGGGCGTGAAAAGTAGATGCCGTACTTGGCGGCAAAAGACTGGAGAAAGGCGTGATCGTCAGCATTCTCAAATCCGGTTTGCAGCATGTTGTGGTCGACGTAACTGACCGACCGCTTGGTGCGCACTTGCGGCACGTCCATAGCCTCAAACTGGAGATACGCCATGGTGCCAGTGGCGTCCTGAGTCAATGTCTGATCTACCGTAACCAGAATCTCTTCTCCCGCTGGTACATGCCTCTGCCCTGAGGTGAGGTGCGCGTTCAGTATTTTCATCGTGACACTTTGGCCCAACGCTCAGCACTCCTTGTTTCCATTTGGAGGTAGCTTCACCTGCTTTTTCTGGAGCTATACAAACTCTGCGAGGGCGTGACTTTCAGCTGTGTTTTTTGTAACGTAGGAGTGATACGACTGGAGGAGGACGATACCGATGGACGTCGGGCTAAAAGGGAAAACCGTCCTCGTGACGGCAGCAAGTCAGGGTTTGGGATTTGCCACTGCACGAGCGTTTGCTAGAGAGGGAGCGCGCGTCATGCTGGCGAGCCGGTCAGAGACTGCGTTGGCAGATGCGGTCAAGCTCATTCAGTCGGAAACTGACAATCGCGAAGTGGCATTCACCGTGGCAGACGTCACGGACGGCACCGCGATTGACCGTCTGTTTGATCGCGTCGAGGATGTCTTCGGTGGCGTCGACGTACTCATCAACAACACGGGCGGTCCCCGGGCGGGCACATTTGACAGCGTGTCCGACACGGACTGGCAAAATGCGTTTGACCTCTGCTTGTTGAACATTGTTCGCTGTACGCGACGGGCACTGCCACATATGCGTGCGAACAAGTGGGGGCGAATCGTGAATTTCGCCTCCTCATCCATCAAGCAGCCGCTCGATAATTTGATCTTGTCCAACGCTTTTCGGGCAGGCATTGTCGGCTTGTCGAAGAGTTTGGCACTAGAACTAGCCGCTGACAACATTCTCGTCAACGTGCTTGGGCCGGGCCGCATTGCAACGGCGCGCGTGCAGAGCCTCGATGCAATGCGCGCCGATAAACTGCAGACGAGCGTGGACGAAGTTCGAAGGTTGACAGAACAGAATATCCCTCTTGGACGTTACGGCTCCCCCGATGAGTTTGCCGCCATGGCTGTGTATCTGGGGTCCGCAGCAAACGGATATACCACCGGACAGTCCATTCTGGTCGACGGGGGCTTGGTGCGCGCACTGTGACCACGAAGCGCTCCCGTTACACCTTGCTTTCGTTGCTTTTCGCGGCGAGTGTCGCGATGTTCCCTAATTCGGTTTTGTTCCCAGCTTCTCATGATGTCGCAGTTCACCTTCATCAACCAACGGCTTTCATAGGTTGGCTTGTCAGCAGCTACGCCCTGGCGTATGTACTCGCAACGCCTCTGCTTGGGATGACTTCTGACTACCTGGGGCGTCGAAGTATCCTTGTTGGCGGCCTCGTCTTGTTTGTTCTCGGTGGCACCGTCCCACTGTACGATCCGAAGACGTTGCCGATGGTGGTTGGCCGCGTGGTCATGGGCATTGGTTCCGCCGGTATTATGCCGATGGTCGATAGTTTGATTGGCGACGCCTATCCCCAGGGCACCGAACGGCGCCGGGCGTTAGCCGGGTTCGGTGCTGCAGTCGCCGTGGCAGAGGCGCTTGCCCCGTTTCTCGGCGGCGTCAGTGACGGAATTAACTGGCGGGGCGTATTTGCCTTGTATACCTTGGGGCTGCCGGCTGCGCTTCTGACGGCCTTCATCTCTGTCCCGCCGCGTCAAAGCGCGCGAACAGAGAAAGTCAAGCTATCCGACTACGCAGTAAGTTTGCAGATCGCGCTGCGGATCCCACGCCTGTATTCGGCCATCGTCGGTGCAGTGGTGTTTGGCGTCGTCTACTTTGGCGTCTGTACGCTCTTGCCATACGCGCTTGGAACGCCGCTCTCCGGCTGGAAAAGCGGCGCACTGTTTCTTCCCATCGGTGTCTTTTGGGTGCTGTTGACTGCTTGGCTGGCGAACCGACCGCAACTCGTCCACCTGCGCGAGGTGATGGTCGGCAGCGCACTTGGGCTGGCGGGCTTGACGGTTTGGCTCGCCTATGCAGGACACCTCAGCTTTGTGCTCGTGATCGGGGTCGGGTGGGGTGCGGGGTCGGCCTTTCTCTGCACGATCTTTCAGTGGATGGTTGGCGACGAATCGCCTGAATTGGTGCGTGGAGCGATGAACGGAATCCTGAACGCTGCTTATATGTTCGGATTCTCATTTGGGGCGCCTCTGTTTATGTGGTTGATGAAAATCGTCGGCTTCGCCTCGACTCTGTGGTGGGGCGCTGCAGCGATGGTCTTGCTGGCTGTGTTCCTGTTTGTGTCTTTGCGCCCTCGCGGCGTCACAGCGCTTGCGGAAGAACTGACTGAGACGGTGCAATAAATGCGAAAAGAGCGAAAAAGGCAACTGTTTTGGCCGTGGTACAATGTATTCAAAACACCCTGCTGCCTGTCGGTCAGCGCGGTGTCTGTGAGAGTGGGAGAGTAAATTTGATGACGAAACGAGAGCGGCTCGCTGCAGCTCTGCAGAGACGGATTTTGGTCCTCGACGGCGCCATGGGGACGATGCTACAGCAACAAAACCTGACAGAGGAAGATTTCGGTGGTTCTGAGACGGACGGGTGCAACGAGGTTCTGAATCTCACGCGCCCTGAAGTCATAGAGGCGATTCACACCGCGTACTTGGAAGCTGGCGCGGACATCATTGAGACGAATACGTTTGGCGCTACGCCGATTGTACTCGCCGAGTATGGACTGGCAGATCGCGCCTTTGAAATCAACGTGGCTGCTGCGCGCATCGCAGTGCGGGCCGTGCAGCGGTTCGAGGCCGGCGGTCGCGAACGGTTCGTGGCTGGGTCCATGGGCCCCACGACGAAAAACCTCTCGGTTACGGGTGGCGTTACGTTCGACGAACTGGCGAATGCGTACGAAGTCCAGGCACGAGGTCTGATTGAAGGCGGTGTGGACCTGTTGCTGCTGGAAACCGCTCAGGACCTGCTCAATGTCAAGGCGGCTGGTCTTGGCATTGAGCTCGCGCGCGCGCGTACCGGGGTCGACATCCCCCTCTTCCTTTCTGGCACCATTGAACCGATGGGGACGACACTCGCGGGCCAGACGATCGACGCCTTTTACGTGGCCGTTGAGCATTTGAAACCGATGGCTGTTGGCCTGAACTGTGCAACCGGCCCAGAGTTCATGCGCGATCACCTGCGTGCACTTTCCGGTCTCGCGACGTGTGCGGTCAGTTGCTATCCAAACGCAGGCTTGCCGGACGAAGACGGCCATTACCACGAAACACCGTCGAGTCTATCCGTGAAACTGGGCGCATTTGCTGACCAAGGGTGGCTCAACATCGTCGGTGGGTGTTGTGGTACGACACCAGATCACATTCGAGCTCTTGCGGCTGCGGTACGCGACAAGACACCGCGCCACCCTACTGGCGAGCACGCGCACATGGTCTCTGGTCTCGAGTCATTGCTGCTTGAAACGGATAGCCGCCCGCTTCTGGTTGGCGAGCGGACAAATGTGATCGGATCTCGCAAGTTTCGCCGTCTCATTGCCGACGAGGACTACGATGCGGCAGCAGAAGTGGCGCGCGACCAAGTGCGCGCCGGCGCACACGTCATTGACATTTGCCTTGCGGACCCTGACCGCGACGAAGTTGCTGACATGGCTGCCTTCTTGCCGCGAGTCGTGCGCAGGGTCAAGGTGCCACTGATGATCGACTCGACAGACGCTCGCGTGGTAGAACTCGGACTCAAACACGCTCAGGGCAAATCAATTATCAATTCTGCCAATTTGGAAGACGGAGAACATCGGCTGCGAGAGTTCGCGGCACTAGCCACCCGCTATGGTGCGGCGCTTGTGGTTGGCACCATCGACGAGCGGGGAATGGCGGTCACTCGTGAGCGAAAACTTGAGGTTGCCGTCCGGACAGTCGACATCTTGACCACACAGTGTGGCATGAAGCCACAAGACATCATCATTGATCCGTTGACGTTTCCTGCTGGCACTGGCGACGAGGCTTATCTCGGCGCCGCTCTGGAAACGGTAGAAGGCATTCGCTTGATCAAACAGCACCTGCCGCTGTGCCCAACGATTCTCGGTGTGAGCAACGTGTCGTTTGGTTTGCCGCCGTCGGGCCGGGAAGTGCTCAACTCTGTGTTTCTCTATCACTGTACGAA
>JAKAXI010000060.1 GCA_021816665.1 Bacillota bacterium
CGAACAGCTGCGAGAGCAGGTTCAAAATATCGAATAACGGAAGTCGTCGCAGATACGGAGGGGATGGCGTGGGCATCAAACTGGTGAATATCGGGTTTGGCAACATTGTCTCTGCCGGGCGAATTGTCTCCATCATCAGTCCGGAGTCTGCGCCGATTAAGCGCATTGTCCAAGAGGCCAGAGAGAGTGGGATGCTCATCGATGCGACGTACGGACGGCGCACGAGAGCCGTGATCATCATGGACAGCAACCACATGATTCTTTCGGCTGTCCAACCAGAAACGGTAGCGCACCGCTTGATGTCAAGAGACCAGTTGCTTGAAGATGACGAGTCATAGAAACCCCATGCGCGGTGGATTCGCTCCCGCGACTCTTGGAACAAGCACCTAGATGAGGAGGACACTTTCATGTTGTACCCGTCCATTGATGAATTGGTTGAAAAAGTCGACAGTAAGTACACCCTGGTGGTAGCGACGGCAAAACGCGCCCGCAAGTTGCAAGAGCGCAACATGGCGATGCCGGACTCTTCTACGACTAAAAACGTCAGTCGAGCGCTGTGGGAGATTTACGACGGAAAAGTCCAATACGTCCGTACACGAGACGGGATTAAGTAATTGAGCCTGATCTAAGTTTGAGTTGGCCTGTGCCTATGCACAGGCCTGTTCGATTGAATCGGAGGTGGCCCGAATGGCGCAGACCGTCGTGCTCGGCGTCGGTGGCGGGATTGCGGCGTACAAGGCCGCTGCACTGTGCAGTTTGCTGACGAAACGTGGTTACTCGGTAGAAGTCCTCATGACTGCGAACGCGACACGTTTTATTCAACCATTGACGTTTCAATCCCTCTCCAAACACCCCGTGATAGTCGATACGATGAACGAGCCAGCGCCCCATGAAATTGCGCACATTGCGATTGCCGACCGCGCAGACCTGTTCGTAGTAGCGCCTGCCACGGCTAACCTGATTGGCAAGCTGGCGAACGGAATTGCTGACGACATGGTCTCAACCACTGCTCTAGCTGTAACCGCGCCGGTACTCATTGCGCCCGCCATGAACGTGCACATGCTCGCTCACCCGGCCGTACAGATGAACCTCGAAGTGCTGAGAGCGCGCGGGGCCGTGATTGTCGACCCCGGCAGTGGCCCCCTCGCGTGTGGTTACACGGGCAAAGGGCGGCTCGCGGAACCTGAGGACATCGCGGACGTCATCGATGCGCTGCTGGCCCGCAAGGTCGATTTGCAGGGCCGCTCAGTTGTTGTGACAGCTGGACCAACGGTCGAAGAGATTGACCCGGTTCGTTTTCTCAGCAACCGCTCTTCCGGCAAAATGGGGTATGCGTTGGCCGAGGCTGCCGTACTGCGCGGCGCAACCGTAACCCTGATCCACGGTCCAACGTCTCTGGCCCCAGTCGCGGGTGTGAAGATGGTGCCCGTGCGGTCCACAGAAGACATGCTCGGTGCTGTGAAAGCGGCCGTCTCGGATGCTGACGCGTTGATCAGCGCGGCGGCGCCTGCAGACTTCCGTCCGCGGGAGCGGTTGGAACATAAATGGAAAAAAACAAGTGGTACACCAACGCTTGATCTGGAGCCTACGCCTGATATTTTGGGAACCGTTGCAGTGAACAAAACAGTCAACCAAGTCTTCGTCGGTTTTGCGGCAGAGACAAGGCAGGCGGTGGAGTATGGCCGGGACAAGCTTCTGCGCAAGAACCTGGACCTAGTCGTCGTGAACAACGTACTTGAGTCCGACGCAGGGTTCGGGGTCGATACCAATCGTGTGACGTTAGTCCGGCGCGCCGAGACGGACGAGGTGCTGCCGCTGTTACCGAAGCACGAAGTGGCGAACCGCATCCTCGACAAGGTCGTTGAATTGTTTAACCAGACCAAGGAGCAACCACGAACATAGTGACAAACGCCCCTGCACTAGAGGGTTCGGAAAGGCGGGTGTTCGCAGTGCCTTTGGTGGCACAGGTCATCGTCGACGTGCGGACCCGCGACCTCGACAAGCCGTTTGACTACCTTGTTCCGGAGCGTCTGGATGGACGCATTCAGGCCGGGCACCGTGTGTACGTCCCATTTGCGCGGCAGCATGTCCAAGGCTTTGTGCTCGTTGTGCGACGCGAAGAACGCATCAATCGGGACCTCAAAGAAGTGGCAGCTGTGCTTGACGAGCTGCCGTTGTTTTCGCCAACACTGCTCGAACTCGCCAAGTACATGCGGACCCGCACCCTGTGCACCTGGCTGTCTGCGTTGCAGGCGATGGTGCCAGGTGCGTATCGAGCGCGTGGGGTGCGCCGTTACCTAGTGCGGGACGATGGTTTTCCTGTTCCGGGTGACGGGGTGATAGACGGCGAAGTACGAGATGGTGCTTTGTGGGCCGCACTGCGCAGCGAACCGCTCAGTTTTGACGAGGTCGTAAAGAAGTTCGGAGCGAGCGCTGTGTTGTCATTGGAACAAGGGTTACAGGGTGGTTGGGTGGCCGAAGTGGTCGAGGCGCAAGACGTGGTTCGAGCTAAAGTAGTGCCGACCCTGGAGCCTACACTGCCGCGGGAGCCATTGGCGGCGTTAGCAGATGAAAGAGAGTTGCGGGCACCGAGGCAAGCTGCTCTGCTGCGCGCACTGTGCGAGGCATGGCCGCGGCCGATTGAACTTCGGGAGCAGGGGTTGAGACCATCGGACGCCGTTGTCCGGGCGGTGGTCAGGGAAGGCTGGGCGGCGCTCGGTCAAATGCAGGCTTACCGAGCTCCGGTGGCAGCGGCATTGACCGACCACCATCCGCGTCGTGACTTGACGACGTACCAAGCTCGGGCCGTAGAAGCCATTTTACAGAAGCTCGAAGAGTCACAGTCAGGCCAGGTTGGTGACGGTGCGGTGAACTCTGTACCGACGGAAAAGCTGCCATGGATTCCTCAAACCAGACAGCGCAGGGCACAGGGGCTTGTTCTCAGTGGTGTTACGGGCAGCGGCAAGACTGAGGTCTATCTTCAGGTCATTGAAGAGGTGCTGAACAGAGGCGGGGGAGCCATCGCGCTTGTCCCTGAGATCTCGCTGACGCCGCAAATGGTCGCGCGGTTTACCAGTCGATTTGGTGATCAGGTTGCGGTGCTGCACTCGAGTCTATCTGCCGGAGAGCGCCGCGATGAGTGGGAACGGGTGCGCCGGGGTGAGGCGCGAGTCGTTGTCGGAGCACGGTCTGCGGTGTTTGCGCCCGTTCAGTCGTTGTCACTCGTCATTGTCGATGAAGCTCACGAGGCGACATACAAGCAGGAAGAGTCTCCACACTACGACGCTCGCGAGATCGCTTTGTGGCGCGCGTCAGCAGAGCAAGCTGCCGTAGTGTTCGGCTCGGCAACCCCGTCGATGGAGCTGTTCCACGCGGCTCAAGTCGGGGCGCTCGGTTGGGTGACGATGCCGTTTCGGGTGGAGCAACAAGCGATGCCGAACGTCGCGATCGTAGATATGCGCGACGAGTTAAAAGCCGGGAACGCGCATTTGTTCAGCGCCGCGATGCGCGAAGGATTGGAAAGGGCAGTTGGGAGCGGGCGACAGGCGCTCTTGTTTCTCAACCGCCGCGGCTACGCTTCATTTGTGCTCTGTAGGCAGTGTGGCAACGCAGCGCAATGTCCGAATTGCGACATTGCGCTCACGCTGCACCGACAGGGAGCATCCGAATGGCTGGAGTGTCACTACTGCGAGTACCGCGAACCCTTTGCATCCACTTGCGCAGTGTGCGGAGAAGCGGCTGTTCGCCCGTTTGGGGTCGGAACGGAACAGGTCGAACAAGTCGTTCGCGAACTGTGGCCTTCGTGGCGGGTGTTGCGCATGGACGTCGATACTACCCGGCGCAAGGGCGCACACCGCGAAGCTGTCGAGCAAGTCCTTGCCGGGAATGTTGACGTCTTGTTGGGAACGCAGATGATCGCGAAAGGACTCGATTTCCCCAATCTGTCTTTTGTCGGCGTGGTTGCAGCCGACACGATGTTGAATCTCCCGGATTTTCGCGCTGCTGAACGAACCTACAGCTTGTTGACACAAGTGATTGGGCGAGCAGGACGGACAGGGGTCCAGGGAGAGACAGTCATTCAGACGTTTCGCCCCGACCATTTTGCTGTGCGCGCGGCAGCTCGACACGACATGTCCGGGTTTTACGCGCAGGAGATGGAGTTCCGCCGGGCGTTTGCTTATCCACCGTTTTGTGAACTCGCGGTGTTTGTCGCGAGCCATGAACAGGAACCCTACGCCCGAGGAGCGGCTTTGCGTTTCGAACGGGAACTGCGAAGAGGCTTGCAGACCGAACAGGGGACCGTGTTACCCGCGGTTCCATCCGGCATACGTCGAGCCAAAGGGCAATTTCGTTATCAAGTTGTGGTAAAGTATGTAGAGTGGCAACAGGTACAAAGTGTGCTCCAAACCGCGCTTGAGACGGTGTCTGCAAGGATGCGGTCACTTGGTGGACGGTGTACGCTGGATATAAACGCGTTGCGCATTTGAGGAGGAGTTGTCTCCGTGTCAATACGAATCATCCGGACCGGGAAGGACCCGGTGCTGCGCCAAGTGGCTAAACCGGTGGCGGCTGTAAACCGGGCGGTTGAAAAACTGTTGGACGACCTCGCAGAGACGATGTATCACGCAGAAGGCATCGGCTTGGCCGCGAATCAAGTGGGTGTGTTGAAGCGAGTTGTGGTGATTGACGTTGGCACCGGCCTCATTGAGCTCGTCAACCCGGAGATTGTCGAAAAATCACCCGAAGTCGATACGGATGCTGAGGCGTGCCTGTCGCTGCCAGGCCTGCGTGGAGATGTGCCGCGGCCGAAGCAGGTCACAATCAAGGCGCAAAACCGCCAAGGTGAAGAATTTACGCTTGAGGCGGACGGGTTGCTGGCCCGTTGCGCCCAACACGAACTTGACCACCTGGATGGCGTCCTGTTCATTGACTACTTGCGTCCTGAGCAAATCATTCGGGAGAGCGAGGGATCACGGCGCTGATGAGTGAGCCGGCCGCGCGTGTGTTGTTCATGGGAACCCCGGATTTTGCGGTTCCTGCACTAGAGGCGGTTGCGAAGGGGCCGTACGATGTGGTCGCGGTAGTCACGCAACCGGACAGGCCGCAAGGTCGCAAACGGATTCTGACGCCGTCTCCGGTGAAGCGGGCGGCACAAGCTCTGTCACTGCCGATTCTGCAACCGGAAAAGGTGCGCCGCGACGCGGTGCTGACCCAGATAGCTGCGCTTCGCCCCGATGTTCTGGTCACGGCCGCTTATGGACAAATTCTGCCGCAGCGTTTGTTAGACATTCCGCGCGTGGGGTGTATCAATATCCACGCGTCACTGTTGCCGCGGTGGCGAGGGGCTGCACCCATTCATCGAGCGCTGTTGGCTGGCGATGCAGAGACTGGCGTGACACTCATGGAAATGGTCGCTGCGCTTGACGCCGGCCCCATTTTGGGCGCTCGCGCCATTCCCATCGAGTTGGAAGACAACGTGGGTTCGCTGCATGACCGACTGGCTGCTATCGGCGCGCAAATGCTTGTCGAATTGTTGCCGGATTATCTGAGCGGCCAAGTGCAAGGCCAACCTCAGCCGGACACCGGTGTGACGTACGCTGAGCGGCTTCACCGAGAGGACGAGTGGATCACGTGGGCCCGCCCAGTAGTCGCTGTACACGATCACATCCGCGGCTTGTCACCTTGGCCGGGCGCAGCGGCGAAGCTGGATGGCGCTGAGTTCAAAATATGGGCTGCCAGACCGAGTGTGGATCCCTCGCTCGGCACACCGGGGTTGCCTGGCACCGTGCGGGTGAACCGGCGACAAGTGCTTGTTTCTTGTCTTGATGGTTGGATTGAACTGAACAGTCTTCAACCCGCGGGTCGAAAGGCAATGTCTGCTGACGACTGGGCGCGGGGCGTAAACCCTGATGGCTTGCGGTTTACATCGCCAGAGTTGACCACCGACAAAGGTGGTGCGCAAAGTTGATCGGAGCGGCTCGGCAGTGGGCCTCTGATATTCTCTACCGCGTTGGGACAGACCGCAGTTATGCCAACCTCAGCCTTCAAGAAGCGCTTCGCAGGGCGCAGCTGTCACCGCGTGACAAGGCGTTGTGCACGTTGCTCGTGTACGGAACCTTGCAGCGACAGCGCGCCCTTGACGCCGTCTTAGAGCAACACTCTCGACAGCCGCTGACGAAGTTGAATCCCCGGGTGTTGACAATTTTACGAATGACTGCTTACCAGGTGCTGTATTTGGACAAAGTGCCTCCATACGCGGCTCTGAATGATGGTGTGGAACTTTGCAAGAAGGCACATCCAAAAGCGGCTGGATTTGTCAACGCGGTTGTCCGTTCCTTACTTCGAGATGGCCGCCCGGTTGAAGACCGGCTACGCGCGCTGTCGGAAGGCAAACCGTGGGCCGAGCAGGTCGGGTTGCGGTTGTCATACCCGACTTGGCTGGTCGCGCGCCTTGGGGAAGTCTACGGTCGGGAACGAGCGGAAGCAATATTGGCGGCCGGCAACGAGGCAGCGCCTTTGTCCGTGCGTGTCAACTCGTTGCGGACAAGCCAAGAACACATCATCGAGCGCCTTCGAGAAATGGACGGGGAAGCGTCGCTCTCGCCCGTGTCTCCGTACGGGATCAGACTCTCGCGTGGGCTCGACGTCGGAACTTGGGACGCCTGGCTGGATGGAGATGTGACCGTGCAAGATGAAGGGGCAATGCTCGTCGCGCCGCTGCTGCAACTGACAGAGCAGATGCGAGTCCTCGATTTGTGCGCGGCTCCCGGCGGCAAAACTACGCACATCGCAGAACTTCAGCGTGATCAAGGGCATATTACCGCCTGTGATATTCACCCGCACAAGTTGCGTTTAATTGAGGAATCTGCTCTGCGACTGCAGTTGCACACCATTGCCGTGGAAGCGCTTGATGGTCGGGCAGTATCGCTCCGCAAAGAGTGGTTAAACCACTTTGACGCTGTTCTTGTCGACGCACCGTGCAGTGGTTTTGGCGTGCTTCGGCACCGCCCTGATGTTCGGTGGCAGCGGTCGAAAGACGATGTCGAAGCGCTGACAAAGTTGCAGACGGAGTTGCTGTCAGCCGCACTCGACGTGGTGCGACCTGGGGGCGTTGTCGTCTACTCCACGTGCACGCTGTTGCCAGAGGAGAACGAACGGGTCGTCGAGGCCGTGCTAGAGCGCCGACGCGGTGAAGTGGTGTGTGATGACTTGCACAACGATTTGCCTGCTGCAGTGGCGCCGCACGTCGCTCGTAATGGACTGTTTCCGGACGCGCTCTTGACGCCCGAACAGTTCGGAACCGACGGATTTTATATGGCTCGGCTGAGAAAAAAGGAGAATGTTCATGCGTCACCTGTATGACCTGCGTAAGAGTGAACTGGTCGCTTGGCTCAAAGAGCGCGGTGAACCGTCGTATCGTGCACTGCAACTGTTCGGTTGGCTCTATCAGAAACGTGTGCAGTCATTCGACGAGATGACGAATTTGCCGAAGAAGTTGCGCCAGGAACTTGAGGCAGAAGGGCAGATCGCGACATCGGAACCGGTTTTGCGACAGGTGTCAAAAGTCGACGGAACTGTGAAGTTTCTTTTGCGATGGTCAGATGCGGTTACAGTCGAAACTGTCCTCATGCGCCACGATTACGGCAACAGCGTCTGTGTGTCCACTCAGGTTGGCTGCAAAATGGGTTGCACGTTTTGCGCGTCGACACTCGGTGGGATGATCCGTCAAATGACTGCTGGCGAGATGGTGGAACAATTGCTGTACAGTCAGCGTCTTTTGGATGAGACGAATGAGCGGGTGTCGTCTGTGGTGCTCATGGGCTCAGGTGAACCGATGGACAACTACGACGAGGCCATGAAGTTTATCGACATCATCAACGATCCGAGCGGGCTCAACATTGGTCAGCGCCACATCACGATTTCCACGGTTGGTCTGGTGCCGGGGATCATCCGGTTGGCTGACGACGGCAGACCCATTACGCTCGCCGTATCGCTGCATGCTGCAAACGATGAACTGCGCAGTTCGATGATGCCAGTTAACAAGGCCTACCCGCTTGCGAAGTTGATGGACGCGTGTCACTATTACTGTCAAAAGACAGGGCGACGTATCAGTTTTGAATACGCACTTGTCGGCGGTAAAAATGACTCGCTTGAGGACGCGCGCGAACTCGCGGCGCTCATCGCAGACCTGCCGGGTCACGTCAACCTCATCCCTGTCAACTATGTGCCCGAGCGCAACTATACCCGGACACCTGTTGAACAAATCGATGCCTTCGCAGCGGAACTGCGACGACTTGGGGTGAATGCGACGATTCGGCGTGAAATGGGTCACGACATTTCGGCGGCATGTGGACAACTTCGCGCTGAACACGCAGGAAGACTGTAAACTGGCACACGGCGGGTGGAGGCTGCTTTGACACTTGTCAGTCAGCTGACCAAAGCAGCAGTGGAACCGGAGGGGAATTCATGAGATATGCCGCGAGAACGCATATCGGACGAGTTCGGCAAATGAACCAGGACTGTTTCATGGCCCGGGTAGATTCTGCGCCTTGGAAACTCCTGGTTGTTGCTGATGGGATGGGAGGAGCTTCGGCTGGCGAGGTTGCCAGTCAGCTGGCAGTCGAAACTGTGGTGAACTACCTGGGTGAGTACCTCGCCAAGGAACTCGACGACCCTGCTGAGGTGTTGCGGGCAGCGATTTTTGCTGCGAACGACCGCATCTGGAAGCTTGCGCAGGAAGTGGATGCCTACGCTGGTATGGGAACAACTGTTGTCGCAGCGCTGGCGAATGAGTCCTCGGTGGTGTTTGCCCACGTGGGCGATAGCCGAGGCTACTTTTGGCATGCCGGAGAACTGGTGCAAGTCACAAATGACCACTCTCTGGTGGCAGAGCTTGTGCGGCGAGGGCAGTTGACTGAAGCCGAGGCACAGCATCATCCGCAACGCAATATCGTCACACGGTCGCTTGGCACACTGGCATCCAACCAGGCGGATGTGCGCATCGTAGAGTGGCAACCAAGCGACGCGCTGTTGCTCTGCTCTGACGGACTGTCTAACTTGGTCTCGCATGAGGAAAGA
>JAKAXI010000061.1 GCA_021816665.1 Bacillota bacterium
TCTAACCTAGATGAGCTGGTGACACGTTCTCGACTGTAACCCGTCCGCCGGTGGCGGCCCCTGCGATCAACATGGTCCCGGCGACGATGCGATCACCGATGATCCGGTGCTCTGTACCGGTCAGGTGGTGTACACCGGTCACCCGAACTGTGGTCTCCCCTGCGCCTTCAATCAGGGCTCCACACGACTTCAAAAAATTAGCCAAATCAACAATTTCCGGTTCTCGCGCAGCGTTTTCGATTACAGTGACGCCGTCCGCGAGCGCGGAGGCCATAATCAGGTTCTCTGTGGCGCCGACACTGGGAAAGTCAAGCGTCACAGTCGTACCTTGCAGACGGCGCGCCGTGCAGCGAATGTAGCCGTGTTTCTCTTCCACAGCCGCCCCCAGTGCACGCATGCCTGTCAAGTGGTAGTCGACGGGACGCTGCCCAATCACGCACCCGCCAGGTTTGGAGACGCGAACTTCACCAAACCTAGCCAACAGTGGGCCCATCAGAAAAATCGAACTACGCATGCGCTGCATCAAATCCGCTGGTACATTCGTCAGCCGGATGTTGGTTGAATCGACTGTGACCTGCATACCACTGCGCTCTACTGTTGCGCCGAGTGCACGCAAAATCTCTGCCATCACCCGGACATCCTCAAGGTGGGGAACATCGTCGATCACGCATGTTCCCTCGACCATGACAGTCGCTGCGAGAATGGGCAACGCAGCATTCTTGGCGCCGTAAATGCGCGTCTCTCCAAACAACGAAGAGCCTCCTGTAATGGCTAGCGCATCCACACTCATCACCTCCCTGAGGCGGCATCCCCCATAACGCGCACCTCAGTTTCCAATGAAATTCCAAACAATTGTTGGACGGTGTCCTGAGCGTGGGCAATCAACCACAATACGTCCTCTGCCGTCGCGCCGCCGATGTTGACGATAAAGTTGGCATGTTTTTCGCTGATCTGCGCACCACCACGTTGCAGTCCTTTGAGTCCGGCCAACTCAATCAGATGGCCTGCGTGGGTGCCCGGAGGGTTGCGAAACACAGAACCACAACTTGGCAGAGACAGCGGTTGGGTTCGCAGACGGCGCTGTGACCATGTCTTCACTTTTTCGACGAGTGCGGCAGCGTCCCCGGGGGTCAGAGAAAAACAGGCTGCGACAACGATGCCTGGTTCATCCTTCAGGATGCTGTAGCGGTATCCGAACTGTAAATCCGTCTTGCTGAGTCGTCGAACTTCGCCGGTTGCGTCCATGACGTCAGCCCAGTGCAGCACATCACTGACTTGCCCACCGTGTGCTCCCGCATTCATCATCACAACACCGCCAACAGTGCCGGGAATGCCTGTGGCAAACTCGAGCCCAGCCAGTTGGTTGCGCACAGCAATGCTGGCAGCTGAGACTGCTGAACGACCAGCCAGTGCGGTCAGTTCGTTGCCGTCCACGCGAATGTCACCAAACCGGTCACCAAGTTGAACTACCAGGCCCCGAATCCCGCCGTCGCGAACGAGTAAGTTGGAACCCCGCCCGATCACGGTCCACGGGATCTCGAGCT
This sequence comes from Bacillota bacterium, assembly GCA_021816665.1. Classification (GTDB taxonomy): domain Bacteria; phylum Bacillota; class Bacilli; order Alicyclobacillales; family Alicyclobacillaceae; genus Alicyclobacillus_L. The sequence continues at coordinate 1,545 of JAKAXI010000061.1, forward strand.
GCCTTGCTACCGAGACGGTACTCCTTAGTTCTTCTACCGTGTGCGGGTTCACGAACACATCGGCCGGACCGCCAATTCGCCACGTTGTGTGCAACGCCAGCGGTTCATTCAGCTTCACGTGTTCTACCCCGCGCTCAGTAAAGGCGCGCAATACGGAGTCTGCGTCCATGTTTTCCCTCCAACGACGCCATCGTCCGCTGACGGTGGCCATCAGCGGCGCACTCAGACGGTTGCCTATGCCCAGGATCCGTACGGCATCATATGGCACACGAACACACAGCGTGCGTGCCAGCGGCTCGCGCAGCATCCGACAAGTGCGCCCTGGCCTCGCAGGGCTCTATGCATGGCGTACAACAGTGTCTTAGTATACCGAATTTGTGGAACAGACTTCCTCAACCAGTGCGTACAAGTCAGCCACCGCAGCAGGAGTCGCGAGACGCTTTGCGGCATCCCGCATCACCGCAGACTGACCGTCATCAAGGATGCGACAGAGGGCGCTCCAGAGCGTTTGCGGAGTCAATTCGGCCTCGCGCAGCATCCGCGCGGCGCCGCCTTCCACCATTCGTTTGGCATTCTCTTCCTGGTGGTTGGCTGTGACATAGGGGGATGGAATCAGTAGAGAGGGAAGTCCAAGGGAACAAATTTCCGCAAGTGTCGCGCCTCCCGCACGGGTCACGACGACATCCGCGGCAGGCAGCAACTGCGACAAGTCGTGGACAAAAGGCAGAACATGAACATGACTCGGCAGGTTTGTCAACCCCACCTCACGGACTTTCGCCTGTACTGATTCAAAGTGCGCGTCCCCCGTGATATACACAACCTGCCACACCTCACTCGCAGCAAACTTCGGCAGAAGTTGCGTCACCACGCGGTTAACGCTCTCAGACCCACGGCTGCCCATGTAACAGATGACGAGTTTACGAAGAGGATCGAGGTTGTAGCGTTCGCGGGCAGCCTGAACCTGCGCAGGCGTCACGTCCTGAACCTCACTTGCGCGCGGGTTCCCTGTCATGACGATGCGTCTTGCACCCGGAAAGAACCGCTCCGAATCAGGGAAGGACACAGCCACGGCGGCAGCACGCCTCGCGCACAAGCTGTTCGTCAGGCCCGGACGTGCATTCGCTTCCCAAATCACCGCGGGAATGTGCTTAGAGTGCGCAGCAAAGACGACTGGTAGCGTGACATAGCCACCTGTGCCGATTACGACGTCGGGTTGAAATTTTCCGAGCTCCCGGCGCGCAGCCCTGTACCCGCGCCACGTGTAAAACGCTGTGCGAACCGCAGTCAGGCTGATCTGCCGACGCAGTCCGGCAGCTTTTACCGCCACAAACGGAAGCCCGGCGCGCGAGACAATGTCGCGCTCCAGGCCGTTTTCTCCGCCGATATACAAAACCTCCGCTGCGGCATCACGGGTGCTGATGTAGCGCCATAGCGCGAGCGCGGGATAGATGTGGCCACCTGTGCCGCCGCCTGTCAGTACAATGCGCATGCATTCACCTCAACGCCAGTTGAGCCTGGCGAGATATGTTGAGCAGAATGCCGATGCCGGTCAGCATCAAGGTCAACGATGAGCCACCGTAGCTTAAGAGCGGCAGCGTGATCCCCGTAGCGGGAATCGACCCTGTGACTACGCCGACGTTGATCAGCACTTGCACCCCAATCATACCTGTGATGCCCACTGCCAGCAATGACCCGAACTCGTCTGGTGCAAAGATCGCTGCCCGAAATCCGCGCCAGACCAGTACGCCAAACAGAGCCAAGACGGTGGCTGCGCCGAGAAATCCAAGTTCCTCGCTCAGGATCGAGTAGATGAAATCGGTTTGAGGCTCCGGCAGGTACAGGTATTTCTGCCGACTTTGACCAAGTCCGACTCCGAGCACCCCGCCAGACCCCAGAGCGTAGAGTGATTGGATAATCTGATAGCCGTGCCCAAGGGGGTCCTTCCACGGATCGAGAAACGCCGTGATGCGGTTGATGCGATAGGGTGCCATCGCGACAAGCCCGGCGAATCCGGCAAGACCGAGTCCGGCAAGACCGGCCAAATGCCGAAGGCGAGCGCCCGCCGCGAACAACAGGATGATCGTGGTACCCATAATGACGACACTCTGTCCAAGGTCGGGTTCAAGCATGATCAGTCCTACTGCTGTTAGGGACAGAAGCAAGGGCGGGAGAAAGCCGCGGCGGAACGAACTCATGCGGTCTCCCGAGTCCGCGAGGTAGTGCGCCAGGAAAATGATGACCCCTAGTTTGGCGAATTCGGACGGTTGGATTCCGAACGACCCAATGCCAAGCCACGCCTGTGAGCCACCGCGCGTCGAGCCGACGCCCGGGATGAGGACAATAGCTAAAAACAAAAAACTGGCGATGGCGATTTTCGGCGCCCAGCGCCGCAGGTTGTGGTAGTCGTAGTTGGCCATCAGCAGCATGCCGACGATGCCAAGCCCCGCCCACAGCAACTGCCGCTTAGCATAATAAAAAGAGTCACCGAATTTCTGCAGAGAGACGACAGAACTGGCGCTGTGAACCATCACGACCCCAATTGCGAGCAGGACGAGCGTGACCATCAAAATCACGGGATCGTACGCCTGCCTTGTTCGTACCACCGGACATGCCACCTCCTCGGCTGTACGCCGGCAGGCAAGGTGCCTTGTCCAGCGTCATCGCTACAGTGTATGCACGAGGTTTTTGAACATGCTGCCTCGCACCTCGAAGGAAGGGAACATGTCCCAACTCGCGCAAGCTGGTGACAGCAAGACAACTTCCCCAGTTTGCGCGATCGCACGGGCTGTGCGCACCGCTTCGTCCAGGTCTGCGACCTGCCTGATCACAGGAATGGCAGCCGCCTCACACGCTCGCGTGAGTTTGTCGGCAGACTGTCCGAGAACGACCGCCGCGCGCACATGGCGCGAGAGGTCCTCCGTCATGTTCAGAAAGTCGATGCCGCGGTCGAGGCCTCCCGCGATCCATACGATTGGCGTTGCGAACGAACGCAACGCACGCAACGCAGCCTCAGGATTCGTTGCCTTCGAATCGTTAAAATACGACACTCCGTGCAGTTCGCGGACAAACTCGAGTCGATGCTCAATCCCCGAAAACGAGCGCAGTGTTTCTGCGACGGCGGCCGCGGGTGCCCCCGCCCAAATAGACATCGCTGTGGCAGCCAGCGCATTCTCCAGGTTGTGCTCACCCCGGAGCGCAAGCTGGTCCACCGGCAACACGGGAGTTATCTCTCCGTTGTTCCGGACGACGATCTGTCCGTCCCGTATACACACTCCCTGCGGCACCTCTGCCGTTCGACTGAACCACACGACATGAGGTGTCAGTTCACTCGCGCGGTTCCGAATGATGTCCTGGTCGAAGTTTAAGACGGCCACGTCTGCCTTCTCCATGTTGGCAAACATTCGCCACTTGGCATCTATGTACGCTTCAAACGTCCCGTGGTAATCGAGGTGTGCAGGGTACAGGTTTAAGAGCGCTGCCATGGCCGGATGGAACTCTTCTGTACCCATCAGTTGAAAACTAGAGACTTCGAGGACAATCGGTTGTTCAGGACGCACGTGTTCGACGACGCCGGATAAAACAGTGCCGATGTTGCCCGCAACGACCGGCTGCTTCCCCGCCGCTTCGAGCATGGCGCCGACCAGACTTGTCGTTGTCGTCTTGCCGTTCGACCCCGTGATCGCGAAAATCGGCGACCGCGTCAACCACGAAGCGACCTCGATCTCCGTGTAAATGGGAATGCCAAGACGCGCCGCCTCTGCAACGAGGGGAACGCTGTAGGGAATACCTGGGTTCTTGACAATAAAATCGGGACGCGGCTCGAGCAAACTTAAGGGGTGCCCGCCAAGCACCACCTCTATGCCGCTCCCCTCGAGCGCATTTGCTTCGTCATCAGGTGTCGCACGCTCCCGCCTGTCGTTGACACACACCGAAAGGCCGTGCTCTGAAAGCAACCGCGCTGACGCAAGACCACTCTTTGCCAATCCCATGATCAGTGCGCGCTGCCCTTTTCGGAGTTCCACCCTGCCTCACACTCCTCGCTGTCGGTTCAGCGTGACAAAAGAGCCAACGTCCCGAAAGACGTAATGAACGCTGCCAACCAAAAACCGAGCACCACTTCCCACTCAGACCAACCAGACAACTCAAAGTGGTGGTGAATAGGACTCATACGGAACACCCGCTTGCCAAACACTTGAAACGAAAAGACCTGGATGATCACAGACAATGCCTCGACCACAAAGACGAGTCCGAATAAAACGAGTCCGATTTCACTGTGAGTCAGTACGGCAACCATCGCAAGCGCTCCACCAATCGCAAGCGATCCTGTGTCTCCCATGAAAACGCGAGCTGGGTGACGGTTGAAAGCGAGGAATCCGAGCAGTGCCCCGACCATTGCCGCGCAGAACAGGGCAACATCATACTCAGTATGCCAATAGGCGTAGATCGCGTAGGCTGCAAAGACAATAGCAGCTGTGCCAGAGAGCAATCCATCCAATCCATCGGTCAGATTCACCGCATTCGTTGTCCCAAGCAGTATGAACAACAGAAACAGCAGATAGAATAGCCCAAAGTCCACCACAAAATGTGTGAAAGGCACCGAGACGGCGAATGTCGGGTTGCTCTCGCGCCACTCGACGTACAGCGCCGCGAACAGGATCACCGTCGCTGCGAGCTGCAAGACGATTTTCTGGCGCGCAGTCAGGCCCAAGTTTCGCTTCTTGACAACCTTAATGAAGTCATCCGCAAAGCCAATGAGCCCAAACGCCAACGTCGCAAACAGCAACGTCAGTAAGTCTACACTGTGAACGGAGAACTTCAGAGTCGTTACGATCACGGCGAGGATGATCATAACCCCGCCCATCGTCGGCGTGCCCGCCTTGGATTTGTGGTGCTGCGGCCCCTCTTCGCGGATGCTCTGTCCGAACTTGAGCCTGTGCAATATCGGTATGCATATAGGCCCTAAAAGCAGAGCCACAGCGCACGCTCCACCCGCGGTTAAGAGCAACGCTTGTAAGTCCATTGCAGGGTTCCCCTCCCCTCTTTAAGCCGCTCAGTGTCCCTCTTGACGCAAACTCGCAATCGCCTGTGCAGCAACCTCTCGGTCGTCAAAGTGGTGTTTGACACGCCCGATAATTTGGTACGTCTCGTGCCCCTTACCCGCGATCAGGATGACATCTTCCCCATCAGCCTCTGCCACAGCTTTCTCAATTGCCTCCCGGCGGTCGGTAATTCGCTCATAGCGTCCGCCTGGACGCAGAGATTTCCCTTTCACACCGGCTTCCATGTCGTCTAGAATTCGCACCGGGTCTTCGGTTCTTGGGTTATCGCTCGTCAACAATGTAAGATCGCTGTATCGCGCGGCCACTTCAGCCATGAGCGGTCGCTTTCCGCGGTCGCGGTCACCGCCGCAGCCAACCACGCACAGAACTCGCCCCTTGGAGAATTCGCGAACCGTCTGCAGTGCGTTTTCGAGGCTGTCTGGAGTATGCGAGTAATCGACCAGGACCGTGAACGACTGCCCTGCAACCACACGCTCGAGTCTCCCCGGAATCCCCGCAACTGACTCTAGTGACGCCACCATCTGCGGCAACGGCAAACCCTCTATCGCTCCTACCGCGATTGCAGCCAGGGCGTTGTATACGTTAAATCGTCCTGTCAACTGAAGCGAGACGTCCGCCTCTTCTCCCGTCCACAAAGCGACGTGAAAGCTCACACCGCCCGGTTGCACGTCCACAGAACTCGCCCGGACATCAGCGCTCTGTTCAATCCCGTACGTAATCGATTCGTGTACACTTTGAGTCAGCAAATACGCCGTCGAAGCATCGTCAGCGTTTAGCACAGCACGCTCCATCTGCCGCGGGTCTGCCGCGTACGTGTTCCCAAGCCGCGAGAACAGTTTGCCTTTGGCGGCGCGATAGTTTTCCATCGTACCGTGAAAATCCAGGTGGTCCTGTGTCAAGTTCGTAAACACAGCCGTGCGAAACCGGGTGCCAGCGACGCGACGCTCCTCGAGGGCGTGTGACGATACCTCCATCACTGCATACTCACAATCGGCAGCAACCATTTCCGCCAGAACCGATTGCAGTTCGACAGCCTCCGGGGTGGTGTTGGCAACGTCAACAGTGACATCGCCGATTCTCTTGCCGATTGTTCCGAGCAGCCCTGTCTGATGCCCAGCATCCCTGAGCACTCGCTCAATCAGGTGCGTCGTCGTTGTTTTGCCGTTGGTACCGGTAACTCCGATCACCGACATTCGCTGCGACGGATGACCGTAGAACCAAGCCGCCGCGACGGCGCTTGCGAGACGTGTGTCAGGCACCACCAACTGGGCACAGCTCAATGAGTCTAACGGCATCTCTACCATCACGGCGACCGCGCCTGCGTGGACTGCATCTTGTACGAAAGTATGTCCATCTACGGTATATCCGCGCAGCGCAATGAACAGGCTGCCCGGTTGCACTTGTCTGGAGTCTGTAGTGACATCGAAAAACTCTGTATCCGCATCGCCAATGACGTGTGCCTTCACGTAAGCCGAAGCTAGTTCTGACAACCGCAAATGATGCGTCCCCTTTCTGTTCCGGCCAACTCTGACCGCCAGGAACCCCTAGCGCTCAACCTCGCCCCTCAATCTATTGCTTTTGTGATGACTTGTCAATTGAGTTTCCGGTCGGTTTGTCCCCTAAGTACAAGCGGATCGTCGAGCCTTCTTGAACGTTGGTTCCGAACGGAGGTGCCTGCCAAACAATGGTGTTGCCCTGTCCGATCAACTGCGTTTTCAACTGTCCACTGTTCTGCAAAGCCAATTGCCTGGCCTCATTTAGGGTGAGACCGACAAAGTTTGGCACACTCACCATAACCGGATCGCCATACCTGTACTTGCGCGGCAATCCGCCTTGTTGTTTGGGTACTCCCTCGACCTGCAGTGCATCACCGAGAATTCGACCGACAATCGGAGCAGCGATGACCCCGCCAAAGATCACGCCTGCCTTTGGACGTGGGTGGTCAATGGCAATATAGGCCACGAGCTGCGGGTTATTTGCGGGCGCCATGCCCATAAACGACACGATGTAGTGACTGCCTGAGTAGTGGCCGTTTTCGACGACTTGCGCTGTGCCTGTTTTTCCTGCCACACGGTAGCCATCAAAGTATGCGTTGTGACCACTCCCGTTGGCGACGACGCTCTCCAACGCGCTGCGGACTTCTGCTGCAGTCTGTTCTGAGATGACTCTGCGCACGACAGTCGGTTTCGTTTGGCTGAGAATGGCGCCTGTTGTGTGGTTTCTCAAGGCCGCCACCACATAAGGTTTCATGAGGAGGCCACCGTTCGCGATCGTCCCCATCGCCATCACCTGCTGTATCGGGGTGACAGACACGCCCTGCCCAAACGCAGTCGTGGCGAGTTCGAGTGGACCGACTTTCGACAGAGGAAAGAGAATGCCATTGCCTTCCCCCGGCAAGTCGATGCCTGTCTTGCGGCCAAAACCAAACTTCTTGATGTAACTGAACAGTGCATCT
>JAKAXI010000062.1 GCA_021816665.1 Bacillota bacterium
TCCGATCTCGGAGCGGCCATCAGCTTTGTCAAGTCCCTTGCCCAGGAAGTCGGACCAAAGGGTGTGCAGTGCAATACGATGTCCCTCGGCCTCGTGGACAAGCCAGAAAGTCCGCTCGACCCAGATCTGGTTCGGAAAATCACCCGGCAGTATCCCGCTGGCCGGCTTGGAACGCCGCAAGACGTCGCAGATGCGATGCTGTTTTTATTGTCGAGCCGATCGAACTGGGTGACAGGACAAGTGCTGTCGGTCGACGGAGGATTTACGATGCTCGGTTGAGCCGCGCATGTTTCTCGTCTACCTCGCATGAACTTGAGTAGAGGGGGGAGCGGTCATCGACTTCTCATTTACTCAAGAACACGAACGGTTCAGGCAGACCCTACAACAGTTTGCACAGTCCGAGTTGTTGCCGAACTACACGCGTTGGGACCGCGAAGGCATCTTTCCGCGCCAGATGTGGCACCGTCTTGGACAACTCGGCGTAACCGCCTTGCGGGTGGACGAAGCTCACGGAGGCGTAGAGGCCGACGCTGTGACTGCCGGCATCGCAGCAGAGGAAGTCGCGCGCGGGGATTTCAACCTTGCGTATTCCGTGATCCTGCATTCACTTGTTGGGGAAATCCTCAACCAGCACGCCTCCGATCATCTCAAGAGAGAGTGGCTGCCCGCCCTAGCGAACGGCACGAAAGTGTTTGCGATCGCGGTGACTGAACCCAGTGCAGGCTCTGATGCTGCAGCCATGCAGACACGCGCTGTCCGCGATGGGGACTCTTATGTTCTGACCGGAGAAAAGTCTGGCATTAGCGCTGCCACCGTGGCAGAGGTCGCGTTAGTGTTTGCAAAGACGGACAGGTCAAAGGGCGCCAAGGGCATCAGCGCCTTTCTCGTGCCAACGGGACTGTCTGGTGTGCGCACCGAAGTCTATCAGGATATGGGGACCGTCCCGATTGCGCGCGGCTCGATCGTTCTGGACAGCGTTCGTGTGCCTGCCAAGTATCTGGTCGGAGCGGAGAACCGCGGGTTTTACGAAGTGATGAACGGTTTTGACCTGAGTCGCATTTTGATTGCCCTGCAGTGCATTGGCGCCGCGCTGCAAAGCCTCGACGAGACAATGGCGTTTGTCAAAGTCAGACACACGTTTGGACACCCCTTGGCCAAGTACCAAGGGGTGTCCTTTCCAATTGCCGAGCACTACACCAAACTACAGATGGTCAGGTGGCACTGCTACCGGGCCTTGTGGCTTCGCGACCGCAGTCTGCCGCACACAATGGAGGCCGCGATGGCGAAGTGGATGGGGCCGAAGACGGCCGTAGAAGCCATCCACCAGTGCATCCTGTTGAACGGCCACGCCGGGTACACCAAAGACCTGCCGCACGAACAGCGCTTGCGCGACGTCATTGGGCTTGAGATCGGCGACGGCACCGCGCAGACCCAACAGATGATCATTGCCCGGGAATTGTTTGGCCGCGCTTATAAATCCTACTAAGCGCAACTTAAGCGAAACCGAGGAGGCGAAGCTGGCATGGAATTCACCGACATTCTCTACGAGAAGCAGGGCGGCGTTGCCAAGGTGACGATCAATCGACCGAAGGCGATGAATGCGTTTCGCGGCCAGACTGTGGACGAGATGATCACGGCGTTACGCGACGCGTGGGACGACAACGAAATTGGTGTCGTCGTCTTGACCGGTGCGGGCGACCGCGCGTTTTGCGCTGGTGGTGACCAGAAGGAGCGAGCGGCGGACGGGTATGGAACAAAAGGTGGACTGGGCAACGGGATCGGCATTGAGATTGAGACGTTGCACTACTCCATTCGAAGCATTCCGAAGCCTGTCATCGCGGCGGTCAACGGCTACGCCATCGGCGGCGGACACGTATTGCACGTGATCTGCGACTTGACGATCGCCTCTGACCGGGCAATTTTCGGGCAGAGTGGGCCGAAGGTGGGAAGCTACGACGTCGGCTTCGGGAGCAGTTACCTCGCGCACATCGTCGGTCACAAAAAAGCCCGTGAAATCTGGTACCTGTGTGAGCAGTACAGTGCCGAAGAAGCGCGAGAGATGGGGCTCGTGAACAAGGTTGTGCCGCATGAACAGTTAATGGAAGAAGTTGACCGCTGGTGTCAGAAGATCCTCGACAAAAGTCCGACCGCCCTCAAGGTCCTAAAGCAGTCGTTCAACGCAGATGTGGCGTTCATCGAGGGGATCTCGCAGCTCGGCATGGCGAGCCTAGCGATGTACTACGGCACAGAAGAAGCTCAGGAGGGAAATCGGGCCTTCCGAGAGAAGCGACCCGTCGACTTTCGGAAGTTCCGGGCCTGACGCGCCTGCTTCGCGACTCAGTTCGATTACGCCGACAACGGGCGTGAGGAAGGGGAGGATGCAGGATGACGGAACAAGTGGCATTTGTCACCGGAGCGGGTAGTGGCATTGGTAGGGCCATCGCGCATCAGCTAGCGCAAGCAGGCACGGTGGCTGTGGCGGACTTACGACTTGATGCGGCACAGGAGACGGTGGCAGAAGTCTTGCGCGCAGGCGGAAAGGCCATTGCCGTTCACTGTGACGTGACCGACCTCGCAAGTGTGGAGCAAGCGCGCGATGAGGTGCTGGCAGCGTGTGGGTTCGTGAACGTCCTCGTTAACAATGCGGGCTGGGATAAGGTGGAGCTTTTTCTCGATAGCACGCCTGACACATGGGACAGGATTCTGCGGATCAACCTGCTTGGTCCGATGCACACGTGCAAAGTTCTGTTGCCTACCCTGATTGAGCAGGGGGGCGGTCGCGTCGTCAACATTGCCTCTGATGCGGGCCGTGTCGGTTCCACCGGGGAAGCGGTTTACTCGGCGGCGAAAGGTGGTGTGATCGCCTTTACGAAGACACTGGCGCGAGAGTTGGCGCGTTATCAGATCAATGTCAACTGCGTCGCGCCGGGACCTGCAGATACGCCGTTGTTTGCGGAGATTGGGACATATAATCCTGGCATCAAACGTGCCCTTGAGAAATCGATTCCACTGAGGCGTCTCGCTCGGCCAGAGGACATCGCAGGGGCCGTCGCTTACTTTGTCTCGAAAGAGGCGAGCTATGTCACGGGTCAGACGCTGTCAGTGAGTGGTGGTTTAACCATGGTATAGACAATTACAGCCTTCGTTGCGCTACAATGGGGACGATGCAGATTATAGAAGCGTGAAGGGTGAGGTTGCCAGTGAAGCTTCAAACCATACTCACAGATTCGTACAAGGAGCGGTACATAAACGATTGGCCGGATCGAACGATTGTGTCTGTTTTGAAAGACCGCGCCAAAGAGATGCCAGACAAGGTCGCCATCGTAGACCGCAAGTCCTCTTACACCTATCGGGAATTTGCGGAAGTCGTAGACCGCGTCGCGCTTGCTTTGCAGGCATACGGAGTGGGAGCGGGCGATGTCGTCTCTTTCCAACTTCCGAACTGGAACGAATTCCTCATCCTACACTTTGCAACCACGCGCATTGGCGCCATCAGTAACCCGCTCATTCCGATCTATCGAGATCGGGAGATTTCATACATGGTCAAAGAGGCGGAGTCAAAGGTTCTTGTCATTCCCGATGTTTTTCGCGGTTTCGACTACACGGAGATGATTGCCCGCCTCCAGCCCAACTGGCCGGCGCTGCGGCACGTGTTTGTGATCGGCGACCAGGTGCCTGAAGGCATGGAGGCGTTCTCCAAGCTTACGGACGAGCCGTGGGAGACGCGCGGTGACACAGCGGCGCTGGACGACATCGTGATAGACCCGAACGACGTCACGGAAATTGTCTTCACGTCCGGAACCACAGGTATGCCGAAAGGTGTCATGCACACACACAACACGCTTGGCACGACAAACGACATCATGGTGGAACGCCTCGGTTTGACATCTGACGACGTCATCTTCATGGCTTCAACGTTTGCACACCAGACCGGATTTTTGTACGGCGTGCGGATGCCGATTGAACTTGGCGCGACAGCTATTTTTCAGGATGTGTGGAATCCACACGGCCTCGTCGACCACGTTGAACAGGACAAGGTCACCTTCACGATGGCAGCGACGCCGTTCTTATACGACCTTGTGCAGTTGGAAGGGCTCAAGGACCGTGACCTTAGTTCACTGAAATACTTTGTTTCGGCAGGGGCGCCCATCCCGCGCCCGCTAGTGCGTGAAGCGTACGAGAAGCTGCCCTGCCGGATCTTGTCCGGATGGGGTCAGTCTGAGAACGGTCTTGTCACCGTCACCATGCCAGGAGATTCGATCGACAAGCTGACCAGCACAGACGGGTGTCCGCTTGGTCATCTGAAGGTAAAGACTGTCGATGAATCTCAGGCACCGGTTGCCCCGGATACGGAAGGAGATTTGTGGGTGGCTGGCGCAACGCTGTTTGTCGGCTATCTGAAAAACTACGAGTACACCGTCTCGCAGTTCGTAGGCGAGTGGTTTATCACGGGTGACCGCGCAACGATTGATTCCGATGGATACATCCGCATCACAGGCCGGCAAAAGGACACCATCATCCGTGGTGGGGAAAACGTGCCCGTTTCCTATATCGAAAACCTCCTGCACGAGCACCCGGATGTGGCAGTCGCACAATTGGTAGCCATGCCGGACGCGCGTCTGCAAGAACGCGCTTGCGCGTTCGTCAGCATGAAACCAGGACGCCAGCCGCTGACGATGGAGTCGATGACCGCGTTTCTCAACCAGAAAGGCGTGACGCGTCAATACTGGCCGGAACGCATCGAAATTGTCGAGGATTTCCCGCGCACCGCGAGCGGCAAGGTACAGAAGTTCCGATTGCGTGAAATCATCGCGGCTAAGTTGCAAACCGAGTGATGGGAGGTATCTCTGTGAGACTTGCAGGTAAAGTCGTCGTTGTCACGGGCGGGGGAAGCGGTATTGGACGCGCCAGTGCACGAGAGTTCGCCCGAGAAGGGGCGAAGGTTGTTGTCGGAGACATCAACCACGAGACAGGCCAGGAAGTCGTTTCAGAGATCACGGCGGAGGGCGGCGACGCGGTTTTTCACCCTGTAAACACAGCCGACTACGGGCAGGTCGAGGCGTTGGTGCAAAGGGCTGTGGATCACTACGGCAAGCTCGACGTGATGTTCAACAACGCGGGCGTCGGCGGCATGCAGGTGAGCGTGCTCGAGATGCCGATTGAAGAGTACCATCGCGTTGTGGCGGTTGACCAACACGGCGTGTTCTACGGAATTAGAGCGGCAGGCCGAGCGATGAAGGAGACCGGGGGCGGTGTCATCATCAACACGGCCTCGGTCTACGGTTTCATTGCGGACCGTAGGCAGTTCCCATATCACGCGAGCAAAGGCGCAGTCGTCATGATGACGAAAGCGGCGGCGCTTGAGCTCGCTCCGTACGGCATCCGCGTAGTTGCGATTGCCCCAGGACTGATCGACACGCACATCGTCGACGGGTGGCGCGACAACCCTGCTATCTGGGACGCTGCACAGAAGGCGCAGATGCGCCGTCGCATGGGGACACCTGAAGAAGTGGCGAAAGTTGTCACCTTCCTCGCCAGCGACGATGCCTCGTTCCTCAACGGACATGAGTTTTTCGTCGACGACGGCGCCGCGTCGTTCAAGCGCTGAGGTGTTGTGTTGACGGCACCCGAGATGTATTTGACAGGAGGGTGGGCAATGGCTGCTGCAGACAAGTTTCGCCCCTTTATCGGGCGCGCTTCGACACCGGTCAAAAACGAGGTCGAGAAAGGCGCCATCCGCAAGTTCGCCGAAGCGATCGGCGACCCAAATCCGCTCTACCGCGACGAACAGTACGCCGCAGGGACGCGATACGGGCACATCGTCGCACCGCCGACGTTCAGCAGGACGTTCGACTATGGCGTTATTCCGGACTTCGAGCTCCCGGTTGCGGGTCTAATCCACGGTTCGCAGGAGTTCAATTACAAAAAGCCGATCTGTGCTGGCGATGTGGTGTACTGCGCCAACAAACTGCTCGATGTGTTTGAAAAATCGGGATCGCTTGGCACGATGGTGTTCCTGGTGTTTGAGCAGACCGTTGCCGACGAAGCTGGGGAGCCCTTTCTCGTGCAGAAGTCGACGGTCATTTATCGACCACAGGCTTAGGCATCGCATTTGCATTTCTGTAACGTCGTTTGCTGATTGAGCACCGACCGGTCGGTTTGGCCGGAGGAGGGAGTGTGGAGCGAATGGAACGTTATCAGCCGGGTCAAGCGCTAGGCCCGCTGGTCAAGCCGCCAGTCACCAAGACGCAGCTCGTGATGTACTCTGGCGCCTCAGGGGACTTTAACCCCATTCATACAGTGGACGAGTTTGCAGAGCAGGCGGGGCTTGGCGGCGTAATCGCGCATGGCATGTTGACAATGGCGTTTGTCGGCCAGATGCTGTCGGAGATTGTCGGTGTGGAAGGGGACTTGTTGACGTTTGGGATCCGATTCACAGGCATGGTCCGGCCAGGCGATGTCGTCACCTGCGAAGGGACAGTGAAAGAAGTCGAGGATGTAGAGGGGCGGCAGGTCGTGCGCGCCGATGTGTGGGGGATGACCCAAAAGCAAGAGCGGGTCGTCGCGGGTCACGCAGAGTTTGCTGTACCTCTGGGCTGACGTCGACGAGGCAGTTCGCGGAGGAGTATCGTGAGTTCGTAGTTCAAACCGGGAGAGGATGACCACATATGGGGCGTTTAGACAACCGAGTTGCGATGGTGACAGGAGCTGCACGTGGCATTGGAGCGGCAACCGCGCGCAAATTGGCGCAGGACGGGGCGAAGGTCGCCGTGATCGACCTGAAAGAAGAGTTCACGCGCGACACCGTAGCGGCGATTGAGGCGGATGGCGGCCAGGCCATCGGGATCGGCTGTAACGTGGCTGTCGCAAGCGAAGTGGATGCGGCGGTCGAAAAGATTGTCAACGAGTACGGTCGACTCGATATTCTGGTCAACAACGCCGGCCTGATCCGGGACAACCTGCTGTTCAAGATGACAGAAGACGACTGGGATACGGTCCTGAACGTGCATTTGAAAGGCAGCTTTTTGTGCGCGAAGGCAGCGCAAAGAGTGATGGTAGAACAGAAGTACGGAAAAATCGTCAATACGAGCAGCACCTCAGCGCTCGGCAACCGTGGTCAAGCGAACTACTCTGCCGCTAAGGCCGGTTTGCAAGGCTTTACGAAAACGCTGGCGATTGAACTCGGCCAGTTCAACATCAACGTCAACGCGATTGCACCGGGTTTTATTGACACGGAGATGACTAAGCAAACGGCCGAGCGCATGGGACTGAACCCGGAGCAGTTCAAACAGGCGGCGGCGTCCCGCATCGCCTTGCGCCGTGTCGGAAAACCGGAAGACGTCGCGAACGTCGTCGCGTTCCTCGTGAGCGATGATGCGAGCTACGTGTCTGGTCAGGTGATCTACATCCACGGTGGCGGAAACACAATTTGACGCGCATCCGTTAGCGCCAGAGTCCCGGTCACCGTATTACGATGTGACAGGGACTCTGGCGTGCGTTGACAGGTGTGCGGCCCTGCTCTATGATCGCAATGAAAAACTTGACCCATCAGGTGCCCAGAGGATTTCCTTGCCTCGGGAGAATAGGGAAACCGGTGAAAGTCCGGTGCGGTCCCGCCACTGTAATCAGCCCATCTTCACATTTCGCGTGGAAGAAATGGACTGTGAGCCAGGAGACCTGCCTGATAGGAGCAGCAGCCGACCTTCGAGGAAAGGTTATGGACCTGTATGGGAACGTACATACGGAACTCCAGCCACCCTGTCGTCGACAGGGTTTTTCTTTTAACAAGGGACGCAGAAATGTGGATGCGCGACCACGTAGAAGCGAGCTGTTGCC
The DNA here is from genome assembly GCA_021816665.1 of Bacillota bacterium. Taxonomy (GTDB): domain Bacteria; phylum Bacillota; class Bacilli; order Alicyclobacillales; family Alicyclobacillaceae; genus Alicyclobacillus_L. The sequence goes on from JAKAXI010000062.1 coordinate 7,837, forward strand.
TGGTGTGGAAGGCAGAAACTGAACAGGCAGCCACGAAGGAGGCGTCCCAATGAGACGAATGTCGCCCGGCCGCACCATGACGTGGCTTGGATTGCTCTTTGTTGCGGCGGCCTTGGCCGAAGTGGCCGTCGGTCCGATGTCGATCAGCCCCGGCCAGGCGGTTGTGCAGCTGTGGGCGTATTTACACGGCGGGCGCAGTGCCGACGCAGTCGTCATGGGCGCCATTCGCTTGCCTCGCATGCTCGCAGGTGCTGTAGTGGGGGCAGGGCTGGCGTCCACCGGGGCCGCGCTGCAGGCAGTATTTCGCAACCCAATGGCCGATCCCGGCATTATTGGTGTCGCGAGTGGAGGCTCCCTTGGCGCTGTCGCGGTGATCCAAAGCGGGCTGGCCGCAGCTGGTTTCTGGTGGACGCCACTCGGTGCGTTTGCCGCGGGCTTGGTGGCGGTGTTTTTGATCTACCGGATCGCGACCGTCCGCGGCCGCACCGCGATCTACTCGCTTTTGCTCGCAGGTGTCGCGGTCAGTTCCTTCTGCAGCGCCATGGTCAGCCTCATTATGTCGCTCACCCCGCTGCAGACTATGCAGCAGATGCTGTTCTGGTTGATGGGTGGACTCGACGGGATTACCTGGCCGAGTGTTCTGATGGTCGGCGGGGTGTTCGCGGGCGGATTTGTTGTCTACTTGCTGCTGGCTGATGGTCTGGATATTCTGTCGCTCGGAGAGGAGCAGGCGGAGGCGGTCGGCGTCCATTTGCAACGGGTCAAGCAGGTGACTTTTCTGGTCGCAGCTTTCGTGGTCGGCGCCTGTGTCAGCGTTAGTGGTGTGATCGCGTTTGTCGGATTGATCGTTCCACACGTGATGCGCCTTGTCATTGGTCCCCGCCACAGGCTCTTGCTGCCGGCATCTGCGATCGGCGGTGCGGTGCTCGTCCTTTTTTCCGACTTAGTGGCGCGGATGGTGCTGTTGCCACGTGAACTGAACGTCGGGATCGTCACAGCGAGCCTGGGCGCTCCATTTTTTCTATATTTGTTGCGCAGTCGAGACACTGCGTATGGGAGGCGCTGACGGCTGATGACTCGTTTGACCTTGTCGGGCGTTAGCTTTGGCACCATCGTTGAAGA
>JAKAXI010000063.1 GCA_021816665.1 Bacillota bacterium
ATGCCTATCATACCTGTTTTTCATCTCTGATAAAAAGGGCGGTGGCAGCTGTGACTACTTGTCACCCCGCCATCGCCCGACGCTACAGACGTTCTTGACGTTGCCCTGTGTAAAGCAGCTCTTGCCTGAACAACAGCATTCACTCTTCGACAGGGTCTGCCGATTGACGACCCCGTCGACGGCGCGAAGTGGCTTTTCGCTTCGTAATCTTCATCTTAATCTCGCGCTCGACCGTGGTGTGTTTGGTGATCATGTCTGGGGTCAACTTCCCTTGTGCAGTGAACATGCAGAAGTCAAAGGGGGTTTTCAATTCGTCCTTTGGAACCTGCATCTCGTCCGCGAGCAAGTCGCGGTCGAGGACCTCGCGCTCGCTAATCTTGGGCGTCAACACAGCGTGTTCGCCGTTCGGTAGGACGATCACGATCTCTTCCTCGCCACTCTGCTGGAACAACACTTCGAGTTCCTCGAACAAGAGTTTGTTTTCTTCATTTCGTTCGCGTGAGATCTCTTTGTTTTGAAAGTAGCGCTGCACCGATTCCTCAATCTTCAGCCGACGCGTCTGCATCTCTTCTTCTGTTTCAACCGCTTCTGCAGAGGTCGCGGTTTGATCTGTCTCCTGTTCGCCTGCCACTACTGTGTCCTGCAAATCCTTCTCAGTTGTCGACATGCTACCTCTCACCTCGTGTATATTCTGCCGGTGCGGCGAAATGCGGCAGAGAATCGCGGACGGCCCGTTGTCCTGTCCACTTCCAATACTCTGCGGCGCGCGCCGCGGTCTCTCCCAATCCTATGAGGACAGGCAAGATCCTATGTTACACGATAGACTCCTTGCCGTCACCGCTGTATTTACTTACTTTTTGATAGTGATATACTACACTGTGTGTAGCCCCGTTGGGCAATCTACAACCAGCCATCACCGGCTCAACAGTAGCCGATTGCACATGAAAGAAGGACATGCCAATGACCCAGACACCCGTTTACGAGCGCAACATCAAACGCGTTTGGACACCTGAACCGCGGAAACAGAGCCCAATCCACACCGCTGCCATGGTGTTGGACCCGGACAACCACGCAGAAAACGATCCATTTCTCCTCCTCGCTGAGGACTGGTTCGGGCATGGAACGTTCGATGTGCACCCCCACCGTGGGATTGAAACTGTCACGTACGTCATTGAGGGGAAACTGAGCCACTTTGACAACCGCTTTGGCGACGGTGCACTCGAACCCGGAGACGTGCAGTGGATGACGGCGGGACGAGGTGTGATTCATAAAGAAGATCCGGCCCCTGGTGAGCAGGTCCACAGCCTACAACTTTGGGTCAACCTGCCGCGCGCAGAGAAGATGACGGAACCGCGCTACCAAAACTTGCGCGCGAAGGACATGCCGGTCGTTGACGGGCCGGGATCGACCGTGCGGGTATTCTCAGGAAGTTCCGCTGGAGTTGCCGCAGCGACACAAAACCACGTCCCTGTCACAATGGTTGAAATCAATCTGGAGGAAGGCGCAACGTTCACGCAGGATTTGCCGGGGGACTACAGCGGATTCTTTTACGTCCTGGCGGGCAGTGGTTTGTTTGGCACCGCTGACACAGAGGGCCGCAAAGGACAGACCCTGCTGCTCGGCGGAACGCACGGCGCTCGCGAAAGCAGTGTTACTGTTCGCGCAACCACGCCGATGAAAGTGCTACTGTACGCCGGGCGGCCACTCCACGAACCCGTGGTCTCGTACGGACCGTTTGTGATGAACACGCGCCAAGAGATCATCCAGGCCATCGAAGACTACCAGAACGGAAACTTCGTGCGGTAAGCGATTCAGCGAACAGTCCAGCGTCAACCGCCGCTTGCCAAGTGGAGACGTCGTGGACGTCCACAAACGCATTGAGGTACGGCAGTGCGGTGCGCATCGCGCTAATGGTGGGATCGTACTCCTGCTCATGAAGCAGTGGGTTTAACCAGACAATGCGCAAAGCGCACTGCCGCAACGCCTCCATGGCAGTATGCAAACGCTCCGGATGCCCCGCATCGAAACCATCTGAGGCCATGACGAGGACTGTTTGTCTGTGGATGATTCCGCGGTGTCGGTCCATCAATTCACCAAGACTGTCACCGATGCGCGTTCCTCCCTGCAGACCACTCAGTCCAAGTTCACGCTCGGACAACCCTGTCAATCCCCGCCGGCGCAGCAAGGCGGTCACGCGCACAAGCCGTGTGGAAAACAGGAACACCTCGGCGCGGGCGCGCGAGTGCAAAAACGTCCACGCCAGTGTCGTCAGAAAAGGCGCGAACGGCTTCATCGATCCCGATACATCCATCAGCATGACGATTCGCGGCCTGTCAGGTGCCTCTCGTCGCCAGAGCCAGCGCTGCACCTGTCCAGCTGTCCGCATCGCGGACTTCGTCGTGCGCCTTAGGTCGACTCGCCCTCGTACAGTTGGCTCCAACTTGCGGCTGAGAGGGGCTGGCAAGCGCGAAACGGCGCGAGTGGTCACACGAGCTACCGCCTTTAGGATATCTACATCGACTTTGACTGCGTAGCGCTCGCCGACGTCTCGGCTGTACCCTGGTAGCGGCGACATCGCCGCGACTTTGACCTGTTCCTCGTCGCGCCAGTCCTTGTGTGCTTGACCTCTCGCAGCACCGCCCGTGACACGGCGCTTCTCTTCAAAACTGCGCCCTTCGCCACGGAAGTAGCGGCGAAAGAGACTCTCAAAGCTCCCCCACTGTGCCGGACTTTTCGCGTATACCGCGCGCAGCGCACACATCACGTCACCCTCATCTGTCAGGTCGAGGTGTGTTAGTGCCGATAACGCCGCCTCCGTCTCCGGGGCAGTCGCTCGAAACCCGTGCGACCGCAGCCACGGTGCGAATCTGGAGACCTGGGCGACGACCTCGGCGGACACCCGTTTGCCGACCTCCATCGCCTCAGCCTGTGCCTTGTGATCGGTGTCGCTGTTCGAAGGTTCGCGCCGTGTCTGTTCACGTGACGGGTCTACACGTTCCACAGTGTGGCAAGTCCCCTTTCGGTTAACCACAGCACGTCTTCCTGAGTCTTGAGCAGGCAACCTAACGTGACCGCTGCTGTCTCTTCATCAAGCGACTGCGTTCCTAACTCTGCCAGTGCGTTCGCCCAGTCAATTGACTCTGCTAGGCCTGGCGGTTTTAACACAGATGCGCTCCGCAACCGACGCACAGCCCGCACCACCTGGCGCAACAGCCTCGGTGCGACGTCCGGCAAGTACATCTGCAGGATTGTCACTTCCTGTTCATAGCCGGGGTAGTCAAGCCATTGGTAAAGGCAGCGCCGGCGCAGGGCGTCGGAGAGGTCGCGTGTACGGTTGGAGGTCAAGATGACCAGCGGTCGACCAGCGGCGCGCACAGTGCCGAGTTCCGGGATCGTCACCTGAAACTCTGACAGGAACTCGAGCAAGAGTGCCTCAAACGCTTCATCTGCGCGGTCCACTTCATCGATCAACAAAACGGGGCTCGGCTCTGCCCGCAAAGCCAACAGCAACGGTCGCTGGAGCAGGAATTCTTCGCTGTAGACGGACTGCGACGCACTCGTCCGAGGGTCCTGTACGGCCAACAACTGTTTCGGGTAGTTCCAGTCGTACAGAGCGTGTGTGACGTCGAGACCTTCATAGCACTGCAAGCGGACAAGCGATCGGCCATGGACGTCAGACAGCGCCTTGGCGAGCGCCGTTTTACCGACACCTGCCGGACCTTCGAGCAGAAGCGGGCGCCCGAGGCGAACTGCCAGGTGCAGCGCCGTGACCAGACTGTCGTCTGCGACGTAGCGCACGGCAGCGAGGTCTGATTGAAGCTGACGGATCCCGTCATTCACCGGACGAGGCCACCTCACTCTGGCCAGATTCGGCCGCGTCCGCTTCCAGCGCGTCGCGGAGATTGGCGAACACCTTCTCCGTAATTTTGCGCGCTTCGTTGTCGATCAGGCGCCCACCAATGCTCGCGATGGGTCCGCTCACCTTTACGTCACATTGCCACGACAGCTTTGTGCCTGTCTCCGCGTCATCAAGCGTCATCTCCGCCTGCATGTCGACGCCGCTGCCCATGCCTCCGCCCTTGATGACGAGCGCCGCCTGTCGACCGTTCTCGGCGACAGAGAGTGAACTCGTCAGGTCAAACTTTCCTCGAATGGGCCCGACCCCAACGCGCACAAGGGTGCGGAACTCTGTTTCACTGTGCACGTCGAGCGCCAGGAGGTCGGGAATACAGGGGCCCATTTGGTTCGGGTCGATGACGAACGCCCACACCTTGGCTCGCGCCGATTGAATCGTAAAGTCTCCTTGATACGTACGCATAGTTTGTCCCCCTCGCCAGTCTTTCCCTCTGCATACTGCCAGTCAGTTCGGTGATTGTCGCCCGACCTGTCGAATGGAGAGATACGCGTCGGGGTTGGCTTCAAACTTGCCCTTGCACCCTGCGCAGCAGAATCCGTAGTTGACACCGTTGTATACAGTCACGTGCGCTGCGGTCGTGAGGTCGACCGTCATGCCGCAAACCGGGTCGATCACGCGGTCCGTACGAGCGGTTTCAACCCTCAACGACGCCTCCCAACCGCACGCGTTCGACGCCACAAATGCTGTTGCTGCTGCGGATTCGTCAGAATGAGAACGAGCAGATGAAAGAGGCTCCCACGTCCTACCGCCGCGGCGGCGACGCTCGACGATTTGCGCGAGGATGCAGAGGGCAATCTCATCTGGTCCACTAGCGCCAATGTCAAGGCCCGCCGGGGCAGCTGCGTGATCGCATAAACTTGCGGGCACGCCCGCACTTTGCAACTCGTCTCGAAGCACTTGCCACCGCCGCGGGCTTGTGACGACGCCGAGGTAACTGAGCGGCCGATCCATCAGGGCAGTCACGGCATCGACGTCGTACAGTCCCATCGTCGCTACGACGCCGTACGTTGTCCGCTGTCTGTAACGAGCCAGTGGCTTTCGCAACGTCTCAATCGGATCGCCAGTCCCAACTTCGGGCGCCGCACTGCGTATATCCACACCGTTTGATTCCAGCGCTGACTGAACGGCTTCAAAGCCGAACTGAGGAGCGAGCCCACAAACCGCCAGTGCAATCGGCGACGCGCCGATCACGGCGAGCAGCGGACGTTGCAGCTTGGGTTCCATGAACAACTCCACAGTACCTTCGGAGTGGCACGTCATCGGCAGAACCAGCACACCTTCCCCCGGGTCAGCCGGTGGCTGCGCTGTGACGAGCAGCAACCTGCTCTCTCCAGCCCGCAGACAAGCACGCGCTTGTTCCACGACCAGGGAGCGCGTACAGTGCCCGCCGACAAAACCAATCATGTCGCCACCCGCCGTCACAACTGCGCGGTCTCCGACATTGGCTGAACTCGGTCGAACGCGACGCACGACGGTCACGAGTACATACGGCTCGTGCGCGGCCTCGAGTTGCGCGACTGCGTCGTTGACGATCTCCATTTCTGCGCGGTCCGGTACGCAGCGCGTCCGACCGCTCCCCCCTCCAGTTGCGTATCGGCTTCGCGGTCGAAACCGACTGTGACACTTTGACAGCCTCTCCCGTCCCAATCCCTACCCCGGAAACCACCCTTGTGAGCGGTTCTCTTTGTCTACGTTCTGGGCAGCGAACCGCACACGTTGAAACTAAGGGTTACTCAGTCACCCCATGTTCGCGCAGCACCTGCCACACCTTCCATGGCGACAGTGGCATATCCATATGCGTCACGCCAAGCGGCGACAGCGCATCGACGACCGCGTTTACAAACGCGGCCGGGCTGCCCACATTCGGTGACTCGCCGACCCCTTTCGCGCCGATTGGGTGGTGCGGCGACGGCGTCTCTGTTCGCGCCGTCTCCCAGCGTGGCGTGTCAAGCGCGGTCGGGACCAGGTAGTCCATCCAGTTTGGTGCTAGGCAGTTGCCGTCTTCGTCGTAAGGGATGTCCTGCATAAAAGCGATCGCAAACCCTTCTGTCAGTCCCCCGTGAATCTGACCTTCGACAATCATCGGGTTGATCACGCGGCCACAGTCATCGACAGCGAGGAAGCGTCGCACTGACACTGCCCCTGTGCCCTTGTCGATGTCCACCACCGCGATGTACGCGCCGTTTGGAAAGGTCAGGTTCGGCGGGTCGTAGTAGTAGGTCGCCTCTAGCCCCGGCTCCATCCCCTCTGGTAAGTTGGTGTAAGCCGCAAATGCGACGTCTTTCATCGTTACCGCTTTGGCCGGCAGTCCCGCCGCGCTGAACTTCTCACCGTCCCATGTGACGTCGTCCTCGCCGACCTCAAGCAGGTGTGCCGCCAGTTTTTTCGCCTTCTCGCGGACCCGGCGCCCGCACAGTGCCGCAGCCCCTCCCGCGGTCGGCGTCGAACGACTCGCGTAGGTGCCAAGCCCATACGGCGCTGTGTCCGTGTCGCCTTCTTCAATCAGCACATCGTCCGCTGTGAGGCCCAGTTCTTCCGCGATAATCTGTGCAAACGTCGTCTCGTGCCCCTGGCCCTGGTGACGCACGCCGAGGCGAGCGATTACCTTGCCAGTCGGGTGGACGCGGATCTGCGCGCTGTCAAACATTTTGATACCCATAATGTCAAAGGTGTGACTGGGACCAGCGCCGACAATTTCCGTGAATGTCGAGATCCCGATGCCCATCAGCTCGCCTCGCGCTCGCTTCTCAGCCTGCTCTTTGCGCAGTTCGTCGTAGCCAATGAGCTCGAGCGCCTTCTGTAAGGTTGTCGCGTAGTCGCCGCTGTCGTACGTCCAGCCCGTCGGCGACAAATAGGGGAACTGCTCCTTTTGGATGAAGTTGCGCAGCCGCAGCTCCGCAGCATCGACACCCACTTTCTGCGCCAACACGTCCATGGCCCGTTCAATCAGATACGACGCCTCTGTGACCCGGAACGAGCAGCGATAGGCAACGCCGCCAGGGGCCTTGTTCGTGTACACACCGTCCACTTCGACGAAGGCGGCCTTGAAGTTGTACGACCCAGTCACAATGCTGAACAGCCCGGCTGGAAACTTGGTCGGGTCGGCGGCTGCGTCGAAGGCTCCATGGTCAGCTACGGTCTTCACGCGCAGACCGAGCACCTTTCCATCTTCTTCCGCTGCGACGTCGACGTGCATGTGGTAGTCGCGCGCAAACCCGGTACTACTGATGTTCTCCGTGCGCGTCTCAATCCACTTGACGGGTACACCGAGCGACAGCGACGCGACAATTGCGCAGACATACCCTGGGTACACTGGCACCTTGTTGCCAAAACCGCCGCCGATGTCCGGGGAAATCACGTGAATTTGGTGCTCCGGCAACCCGCTCACGAGCGACAGCACCGTGCGGTGGGCGTGTGGCGCCTGCGACGTCACGTACCACGTCAGCTTGCTTGTTGCGCTGTTGTAATCCGCGATGCACCCGCACGGTTCGAGCGGCGACGGATGGACGCGCGGGAACCGGACGTCTTGCGACACAATCACAGGGGCGTCAGCGAACACATTCTCTGTTGCGTCGCGGTCACCGGCTTCCCAGTGAAAGATCGAGTTCGTCTTCTGTTCCCGGTCGTCACGCAAAATGGGCGCCTCCGGTGTGGTCGCGTAGAACGGGTCGACGACAGCAGGCAGTGCGTCGTACTCGACTGCGATCAGTTGCAAGGCGTCCTCAGCCTGTGCGCGCGTCTGTGCGACCACGGCAGCAACTTCCTGATACTGAAACAGCACCTTGCCGGTCGCGAGCACCATCTGGTTGTCGCCAGCCAGGGTCGGCATCCAGGCAAGGTTCAGCTTTGCGAGGTCCTCCCCCGTCAGCACCAGTTTCACACCGGGTGCGCCCTGCGCAGCACAAGTGTCAATATGCTTTAGGACAGCGTGTGCGTACGGACTGCGCAACAGCGCCATGTGCAGCATGCCGGGGAGGACGATGTCATCCACGTAGCGCCCTTTGCCGCGGATAAAGCGTGGATCCTCCTTGCGAGTGATCGACTTTCCAAACGGACGAGCTTCACTCGGATGTAGCGCCACTGACGGCCACCTCCTCGTTTGATTTAGCTTCGTCTGCGCGCATTTTGGCGGCGGCGTTCTGAACCGCTTTGACGATGTTCACGTAACCGGTGCAGCGACAGATGTTTCCGGATAGTCCGAAACGAATTTCTTCCTCGGTCGGGTCCGGGTTCTCTGCCAATAGCGCCGACGCCGCCATCAGCATGCCAGGGGTGCAGTAACCGCACTGCAGCCCGTGTTCATCCCAGAACGCTTGCTGCAATGGATGTAGACCGCTCTTCTGCTCAAGCGCTTCAACGGTCGTGACTTCGCAGCCATCGGCCTGCACTGCAAGCACCGTGCAAGACTTGACTGGCCGGCCGTCAAGCAACACAGTACACGCCCCACAGTTCGTCGTGTCACAACCGACGTGCGTGCCCGTGAGGCCTAAAGTCTCACGCAGGAAGTAGGCGAGCAGGGTTCGCGGCTCCACATCCTGCTCACAGACACTCCCGTTCACTCGGACAGTGATTTTCATGAGACCCGCTCCTCTCCACTGTGTTCCGCCGCGATCTCCGTCAGCGCGCGCTTTGCGAATACACGCAGGAGGTCGCGCTTGTACTGTGCGGTGCCGCGCAAATCAGAGGTGGGTTCGGCCGAGTTCGACACCACTGCAGATACGTGTTCGATCACGTCCGCAGTCAGGCACTGCCCGACGAGCGCTTGCTCCGCCTCAACCGCCCGCAGAGGTGTTGAGCCACAGGCACAGATCCCAAACCCGGCTTGCGACACTACACCCTCTGTGTCTGTCTACACCTGCACGGCTAAGCCGGCAATGGCGAAATCTCCGGATTTGCGCTCGAGCTTCATGTACCGCGCGTGGGGCTCTCCGACAGGCGTCGGCACGTACACCGCGCTGACCAACTCTC
>JAKAXI010000064.1:0-3694 GCA_021816665.1 Bacillota bacterium
GCCACTGCGGTTACCGAAGCCACCACCTTGGCCGCCGCCACTGCGGTTTCCATAGCTGCCGCCTTGACCACCGCCAGCGCTGCGGTTCCCGTAACTGCCGCCTTGACCACCGCCAGCGCTGCGGTTCCCGTAACTGCCGCCTTGACCACCGCCAGCGCTGCGGTTCCCGTAACTGCCGCCTTGACCGCCGCCAGCGCTGCGGTTCCCGTAACTGCCGCCTTGACCACCGCCAGCGCTGCGGTTTCCATATCTGCCGCCTTGACCTCCGCCAGCGCTGCGGTTTCCATAGCTGCCGCCTTGACCGCCGCCAGCGCTGCGGTTCCCGTAACTGCCGCCTTGACCGCCGCCAGCGCTGCGGTTCCCGTAACTGCCGCCTTGACCACCGCCAGCGCTGCGGTTCCCGTAACTGCCGCCTTGTCCGGTACCACCGCTGCGGTTCCCGTAACTGCTGCCTTGTCCGGTACCACCGCTGCGGTTCCCGTAACTGCCGCCTTGACCACCGCCACCACTGCGGTTTCCATATCCATCTGAAGAACGTTCGCCGTTTCCAGCAGGGCGCGGTCCCCGGTTGTCGTTGCGAGAACTGTAAGAGCCTCTCTCACCCTCAGGACGAGCAGGCCTGCTAGCACTCTGCTGCGCCGATGCCTCTACCGGACGGCGTGCCCCCTCAGTCGCTGGACGTCCCGACTGCGTCTCTGAGTTGGCCGCGCTGTGCTCCACCTGGTGTGTGGCATGCTGCGTTTGACCGGCCTCTGTGCGCTGCACTTGAGTTACGTCCGCACGTTGCATTTGCGGTGCGTCTGCACGTTGCGTTTGTCCACCGTCTGCACGTGGCGTTGGGGCAACATCACTGCGCGGTGTGCGTCCAGCATCCATGCGCGGCGAAGCACTCCCTTGTGCTGAATCGACCCCACCAACATGGGCTGCTCCCGGGCGCATCTCAACGCGGGGACTCCCACCCCCAGCGGTCCTGCTATCGGTCTGCCGAGTCTGACCCTGTTGCCGCTGCTCTTCTTGCCTTGCCAAGCGAGCTTGACGCTCCCGTTGCCGTTGCTTCTCCCGCAACTCACGTTCCACCTCGCTCGCGTGGCGTTGTGCCGCCCGCTGTTTGACATCAGAAAAAAACTGCTCCACTTTATTGACCATCGAGTCGTCCATGACGCTCATGTGATTTGCAACCGGGACATCAAGTCGATTCAGGATCGTGATAATTTCCTTGCTCGACATATTCAATTGCTTGGCATACTCATACACCCGAAGTTTCGTCAAACGCTTCACCCCCGCGAAATTCCCCGATACAAGTTAGGATTGTCGCTGCAAACCCGGGGTCGGTTACAGCAACCACGACAATATTTGAACGGCCGCACACACGGCCTAGTTCTGAGCGAGTGAAGGTCCTGACCAGCGGAATTTTGTAGAACGCACACTTGTCACGGTACTTCTTCTCTGCGTTCGCGCCGGCATCCGCGGCAAGGAAGACAATCGCCGCTGTTCCATCACGGACCTTTTCCAACACTACGTCACTGCCGAGTACTGCCCGACGCCCTCGAAGCGCCAAGCCGATTAACTGCAGGCAACGCTGTTCCGCTTTAGGCAGCCTTGCGTCCGCCGACACAACCTGTGCCTCAATCGGCGGTTGTCCTCCGTGCCGCACCTCGTGGTGATCTTCACTCGTGCCCCTCATCCACCCGCCTCCTGTAGCTGTGCTGCCAAGTGATCGTACAAAGGAGCCGGTATGGAGGTTTTCAGGGACCGCTCAAGCGCCTTACGTTTTCTGGCCAAAGTCAAACACGCAGCTTTGGAGCAAAGGTACGCCCCGCGCCCATTGCGCTTCCCAGTGGCGTCTAGTGCGATGTCGCCCTCGGGCGTCAACACTACGCGCACCAATTCGCGCTTCGGGAGCATTTGTCCACAACCGACGCATTTTCGGAGCGGGATTTTCTTTACGTGCGGTTGCAACGGGCCTCACCTCCTTCACAGATACCAACCTCGAAGCAGATTCACGCAAAAATCCTACGGTTCGCGCAGCCAGTCGCTGGAGAGCGTACCCACTTCGTCGTCATCGTCAGGTTCCGCTGCCATCTGGCCAAACACACCGAACTCAGCTGCCTGTGATTCACTCTTGATATCAATCTTCCACCCCGTCAGTTTCGCTGCAAGTCGAGCGTTCTGCCCTTCCTTGCCAATCGCGAGCGACAGCTGGTAGTCCGGCACAATCGTCCGAGCCACCTTGCCTTCTTCGAACGTCTGCACTTCAACCACCTTGGCAGGCGACAAGGCGTTCGCGACAAACTCCGCTGGGTCCTCACTCCACTTTACGATGTCGACCTTCTCACCGTGAAGTTCATTGACGACCGCTTGCACTCTCATGCCCCGTGCGCCTACACAGGCGCCAATCGGGTCCACTTCCGGATTGCGTGAGTGCACTGCAATCTTGGAACGGTGCCCAGCTTCTCTGGAGACAGCCTTTATTTCCACCACTCCATCGTAGATTTCGGGTACTTCAAGTTCAAAAAGACGCTTCAGGAAGCCCGGATGTGTACGCGATAACACGACCTGCGGTCCTTTCGAGGTCCGCTCGACCCGCGTGATCAACGCCTTCACATGGTCCCCGCTCTTGATATTATCGGTTGGCATGACTTCGTTGTGCGGCAACACCGCCTCAGTCTCACCCAAGTCGACGTACACAACCCGCGGATCGACCCGCTGTGCAATCCCTGTGACGATTTCCTCTTCGCGGTCGACGTACTTGTTGTAGACAATCGAGCGTTCCGCTTCGCGGATGCGTTGGGTGACAACCTGTTTTGCCGTCTGCGCTGCAATTCTTCCAAAGTCCCGTGGTGTCACCTCGATCTCAACGATATCGCCAACCTGATATGTCGGACTGATGTCGAGCGCGGCATCGAGGCTGATTTCGAGGCGTGGGTCCGAGAGTTCTTCGACCACATCCTTGCGGGCAAACACCCGGAGTTCCCCTGTATCGCGGTCAATCTGCACGCGGACGTTCGCCGCGGAATTGAAGTTGCGTTTATACCCTGAAATCAGCGCCGCTTCAATGGCTTCGAGCAGAGTGTCTTTGTCGATGCCCTTTTCCCGCTCGAGTTGTGTAAGCGCCTCAATGAAATCTGCGTTCATGGCGCTCCGTCCCCCCTTTCATGCCAGGCCACTCCCCGGCTCACACACTTAGAATTCAATTGCCAGCCGGGCAGACGCCACGGCGTCCACCGGGATGTGCACATGTTTTCGTACACCTTTTTCGCGCACTTCTAGTTCTGCGCCGTCTGTGCCGTAAGCCAAAAGCACACCTTCGAACGACTTTTGGCCATCGAGCGGCTGATACAGCGACACATGCACGTAACTGCCCACAGCCCGTTCGAAATCGGCAGGTTTTTTCAACGGACGCTCGGCACCGGGTGATGAAACCTCAAGGAAGTACGCTGTAGGAATCGGATCGACTTCATCGAGCCGGTCGGACAGCTGCTCGCTGACCTTGCTGCAGTCATCAATGTCTACGCCACCCGGTTTGTCGATGAAAACGCGCAGAAACCAACTACCGCCTTCCTTCTTGTACTCGACGTCCACAAGTTCAAGTTCGTGGGCCTCCAAGATGGGCAGTGTCAGTTGTTCTACGATGTCGACCACACGTTCCTTCGGCACTCGTCGTTCCTCCCTCGATCTGCGTCTGCTGTCGCGG
>JAKAXI010000064.1:3704-8884 GCA_021816665.1 Bacillota bacterium
CCGCGTGTCGCGGCACATTCGCACCCGGGTTTGTGCCCTGTTAGAGAGCGGCACCGTCGTCACGCCATACAGGGGTGTCATAAATTGAAGAGTGGGTTGCCCCACTCTTCGCGCCACAACCTATACGAAGCTTAACCGATTATATTATATCATCGTACCCCGCACCCTGCAAACCAGGACCGCAGTGTGACACTTGTGCACATTGCCAATACACTAAGGGCATGTTAAGGTAAATTGTCAATATCAAATCGATCACCGAAGTCCCGCGTCGAAGTGGGTGCGGGGCGTGGAAGCATGCGCTTCTTTCGGAATTCAACTGAGGTGAAGGAACAGATGAACCGACAATTTGCAGACCGGTTGCGCAACGTCGCTATCGTCGCACACGTTGACCACGGCAAGACCACATTGGTCGACCAATTGCTGCGCCAGTCCGGCCTGTTTCGCAGCAACCAGCAGCTCCAGGAGCGCGCGATGGATTCGAATGAACTCGAAAGAGAACGCGGCATCACCATCTTGGCGAAAACGACAGCCATCCCGTACCACGATTTGAAGATCAACATTGTTGACACACCAGGTCATGCCGATTTCAGCGGCGAAGTGGAGCGCATCGTCAAAATGGTGGACGGCGTATTACTCGTTGTCGACGCCTTCGAAGGCGTCATGCCCCAGACCAAGTTTGTCCTGCAAAAGGCTCTGGCGCAAGGTCTGGCACCCATTGTGGTAGTGAATAAAATGGACCGCGAAAACGCACGTCCACAAGAAGTGGTGGACGAAGTCCTCGACTTGTTCATTGAACTTGGGGCGAGCATGGAACAGTGCGACTTCCCTGTCGTGTACACGTCCGGGATCCGCGGTACGGCCTCGACAGACCCGTCAGTTATGGGTGAGAACATGGAACCGCTGTTCGCAGCCATTGTGGACCACATCCCTGCGCCAAACGTAGACTCTGACGGCCCGCTGCAGTGGCAAGCGACGATGCTTGACTACAACGAATTCCTCGGGCGTATCGGCATCGGCCGCGTTGTTCGGGGTCAAATCTCACTGGGTGACACAGTCGCCATTCTCGACCGAGACGGTGGAATGCGCAAATCGCGCATCACCAAGCTCTACACCTTCGAAGGACTGCGTCGCGTCGAGACGGAGTCAGCCAAAGCAGGAGACATTGTCGCGCTCGCCGGTCTCGGCGACATCACTGTGGGAGACACAGTGGCTGACGCGACAAACCCGGAAGCACTCGATGTTTTGACAATCGATGAACCCACACTACAGATGTCGTTTCTCGTCAACAACAGCCCATTGGCCGGACGCGAAGGTACGTACGTCACATCGCGCAAACTACGCGAGCGTTTATACGCAGAGATGGAGTCGGATGTCAGTCTGCGGGTTGAAGACACAGAAGACGCCGATACCTTCCTGGTGTCAAGCCGCGGCGAATTGCATTTGTCAATTCTGATTGAGCGGATGCGGCGCGAAGGTTATGAGATGCAGGTGTCCAAACCGCATGTCATCGTGAAAGAGGTGGATGGTAAGCGGATGGAGCCCATCGAACGCCTTGTGGCGGATGTGCCGAACGATGCCGTCGGTGCAGTGATTGAAGCGCTCGGTGTGCGGCGCGGTGAAATGCAGGACATGACGCCATCGACCATGGGCGACACTACGCGCCTCGAGTTTTCCGTCCCTGCGCGAGGCCTGATCGGCTTTCGCAACGAGTTTCTGACGATGACGCGAGGGTATGGCACTATGCACCAATCATTCGCAGGCTACGAGCCGTGGAAAGGCGATGTGCAAACTCGCAGGCAAGGCGTCCTGGTCGCCAGCGAAAGCGGCGTCGCGACAACGTACAGCTTGCAGTCTCTCGAAGACCGCGGCGTGTTTTTTATCACCCCTGGAACTGTCGTTTACGAGGGAATGATTGTCGGTGAGCACGCTCGCGAGAACGATCTGACGATCAACATCGTGAAACAGAAGCATATGACCAACGTTCGCTCAGCGACAAAGGATGAGACGACGCGCCTGAAGTCCCCGCGCAACCTTTCGCTGGAGCAGGCGATCTCCTATATCGAGGACGACGAACTCGTCGAGATCACGCCACAGAACTTCCGCCTGCGCAAACGTCAACTTTCAAAGAACGCACGCGAAAAGGGCGCAAAGCAGTCTGTCACATCCTAAATTCCGTGCCTCGCGCGGAGCAATTGTCTACGTAAACAACGGGGCTGTCCGAAAAGGCAATTCAATGCCTCCCCGGACAGCCCCGCGTTTTATTGCTGCGCTGCTCTACTCGAGCTCAGGGAACAGCCCGAGCTGAATGATTTCGACACCCTGTGCGGTCAACGCCGCGCGCACCCTGCGCCACGCAGCCACTTCACCCGCGTGACGGGCCGAGTGCGTCCACAAGAGGTCAACGAAGAACAGATAAATTCCAAGTTGGTCGCCGACGGGGCGCGACTCGATGCGGGTCATGTCGAACCCGTTATCATACATTGGCTGCAGGGCACGCAGGAGGCCGCCCGGCACATTCGGTACGTTTGCCAGCAAAAGCGACAGCGTCCAGCGCTCACCGTCCGGGTGAACGCGCGCCACGCGCGCATCGCCAAACAGTGCGAAGCGAGTTTCGTTGCCCGTCGCGTCCTGTATCGGACGGTCTGATGCCTGCAAGTCGTACTTCGCCGCAGCGGTGCGCGTGCCGATGCCAGCTACCCGTCCGTGTCCTGCCTCGGCCACCATTTCCGCAGCTCGGGCCGTGCTCGCGACTGCCGTCTGCCGCGCCTGAGGAAGATTCGCGTGCAGCCAATGTTCGCACTGCCCAAGTGCTTGCGGGTGTGAGTACACTTCCTCCACTTTCGTCAGGTCAGTTCCTGGCACCGTGATCAGATACTGCTCCACACGAATGCGCAAGGACGCGAGGATTTGTAGGCGCAGCGCAGCTTCACGAACAGGGTCCGGCTCGGCAGAGCGCCGTGCAACGCGCCCAAGCACGTCCCAAGTCGCCGTGACGGAGCCCTGTGCCGTGTTCTCCAGGGGTATGCAGCCGAGCACATCGCCAGATCCTGTCTCTTCATCCGCGACGGCTTGAATGACTTGCGGAATGGTCGGTTCTGCAACGAGTTCCAGATCGCGAAGGCCAAGCACCCGCCCAAACCTGGCAGCCGCCTCATGCGAGAATGTAGCCTCTGGGCCGAGGTAGTGCAGCTTCATCAAACCCCTCCTAGGGATGGCGTCCACACATGACGAATCGAACGTGCGGATCAGAACAAGGACAACTGATTGCTCTCTGGCAAACCCGTCAAACAACCCATGCCGTCGAGAATTTCGATCACGGTCTTCGACACCCGACTGCGAGTCTGTAAATCCTCGATTGACAGGAACGGTCCGTCTTCCCGAGCCTGCGCCAAGTTTGTTGCCGCAGACTCACCAACGCCAGCGATCGCTGCAAACGGCGGCAGCAGACTGTCTTCGCCAACTGTGCGAAAACGCCTAGCATCGGACTCGTAGAGGTCAACTGGCAGGAACTTAAAGCCACGCACGACCATCTCCAGCGCGACTTCCAGGACGGTCAACAAACTCTTCTCTTTCGGTAGAGCTGCGTTTCCTTTTTGTTCGATCTCCTCGATCTTCCGCTCGATCGCGCTGCGTCCACTCACGAGCAAAGGAATGTCAAAATCGTCTGCGCGGACTGAAAAATACGTAGCGTAAAAGGCGAGCGGGTAATGTACCTTAAACCAGGCAATGCGCATCGCCATCAGCACGTACGCCGTCGCGTGTGCTTTCGGAAACATGTACTTGATCTTCTTCCCGGACTCGATGTACCATTCCGGGACGTCAAACGAACGCATGTACTCGGCGTCTTCATCCTTGACACCTTTGCCCTTTCGGATCGACTCCATAATCTTGAAAGCTCGCCCTGGCTCGAGCCCCTTATGAATCAAATAGACCATGATGTCGTCGCGCGCGCAGATGACTTCGGACAGGGTTGCCGTCCCCGCCCGAATCAGTTCCTGTGCGTTGTTCAGCCATACGTCCGTACCGTGTGAGAGGCCAGATATGCGAACGAGTTCCGAGAATGTCGTCGGCCGCGTATCTTCGAGCATCTGGCGGACGAACTTCGTCCCAAACTCTGGGATCGCGTAAGTTCCAGTGACCGACCGAATGTCTTTTGAGCCAACGCCGAGGGTCTCGGTGCCTTTGAACAAACCGAGCACGGCTGGGTCGTCGAGCGGGATCGTTTTCGGGTCTACACCGGTCAAGTCCTGCAGCATGCGAATGACAGTTGGGTCGTCGTGTCCAAGAATATCAAGCTTCAAGAGACAGCTCTCAAGACCGGAGTGGTAGTCAAAGTGGGTCGTGAGCGTCCCCGCGTTCTTGTCATCTGCCGGGAACTGCACAGGTGTAAAGTCGTATACCGACACATGCGCAGGTACGACAACCTGACCCCCAGGATGCTGCCCGGTCGTGCGTTTGACGCCGGTACACCCGGTCACCAAGCGGTCGATCTCGGCGTTTCGCATCACCAACCCGCGCTCTTCTGCAAACTTGCGCACGTACCCGTACGCAGTCTTCTCGGCCACTGCGGAAATAGTACCCGCGCGAAAGACGTGGTCCCGGCCGAACAACTCTTCGGTGTACTTGTGTGCGCGAGGTTGATATTCACCGGAAAAGTTGAGGTCGATATCAGGCACCTTGTCGCCTTCAAATCCGAGAAACGTCTCAAACGGAATGTCCTGACCGTCCTTCAGCAGCGTAGTGCCACATGAAGGACACGCTTTGCTCGGCAGGTCAAACCCGGAACCATAGCTGCCATCCTCGAAAAATTCGCTGTACTGGCAACTAGGACACAAGTAATGTGGCGGCAACGGGTTGACTTCTGTAATGTCGGTCATCGTCGCGACTAATGACGACCCGACGGAACCGCGGCTTCCCACCAGATATCCATCCGACAGAGACTTCGTGACCAACTTATGTGCAATCAGGTAGATCACGGAAAATCCGTTCGTGATAATCGAGTGGAGTTCTTTTTGCAGGCGCTTCTCCACGATTTCCGGCAGGTTGTCGCCGTACATCCGTCGCGCCTTGCTGTACGACAGGTCGCGAATTTCATCCTCCGCTCCGTCGATCACGGGAGTGAACAACTCGGTTGGAATCGGCCGCACATCCTCGATTTGAGCTGCAATCGCTGAGATCGG
>JAKAXI010000065.1 GCA_021816665.1 Bacillota bacterium
CTTCGTCCTCGGCTGCTGACTCAACACTTGTCGTCGAACTGCCGACGTTGTAGTAAGCACGCACCTGCTGTTCAATCTCTTCCGCTATTTCGGGGTGCTCTTTGAGGTAAATTTTTGCGTTCTCTCGACCTTGTCCAAGGCGTTCGTCACCAAACGAGTACCATGCTCCGCTCTTTTGAATGATATCGACGTCTGCCGCCATATCGATGATACTGCCTTCTCGCGAAATGCCTTCGCCAAACATAATGTCAACATCAGCCTGTTTGAACGGCGGCGCTACTTTGTTCTTGACGACCTTGATGCGTGTCCGATTTCCGACCACATCGTTACCTTGTTTCAGTGCTTCCGCTCTGCGAACATCAAGGCGTACGGTCGCATAGAATTTCAAGGCCCGACCGCCAGTGGTTGTCTCAGGATTTCCGAACATAACTCCTACTTTTTCACGAATCTGATTGATGAAAATAGCGATGGTCTTCGATTTACTGATTGCACCTGCCAGTTTGCGCAGTGCCTGCGACATCAGTCTCGCCTGTAAACCCACGTGGGAATCTCCCATGTCGCCTTCCAGTTCATTCTTTGGCACCAACGCCGCCACCGAGTCTACGACCACGATGTCCACAGCGCCACTGCGAACTAAAGCTTCCGCGATCTCCAGCGCTTGTTCTCCCGTATCCGGCTGTGAGATCAGTAACTCGTCGATGTTCACGCCGAGTTTCGATGCGTACGCCGGGTCGAGTGCGTGTTCCGCGTCAATAAACGCCGCTTGCCCGCCACGTTTCTGAACTTCTGCAACGCAGTGCAAGGCCACTGTGGTCTTACCGGATGACTCTGGACCGTAAATTTCTACAATCCGCCCGCGCGGCAGCCCACCGACTCCGAGCGCAATGTCGAGCGCAATGGACCCGGTTGAAACCGTTTCGATGTTCATTGCTGCAGAAGCTTCCCCAAGTCTCATAATTGAACCTTTACCAAACTGTTTCTCAATCTGTTTAAGCGCCATTTCGAGAGCCGCTTGTCGGTCGTTCATGTTCCACCATCCTCCACCAGAGTACCTGCGAAATCCATTCGGAAATGCGCCTGCTGACGTGGCGCAGAGAGTCGGCGAGTCAAGCACAGATAAAGACTTCGTTTTGGTCCGCCCGCTTCCTGCTCCCTATTGTATCAATTCCATACGATTATGCAAACATTTGTTCGCATAAAAACAGCCGCCCACAGGCGGCTGTTTTTATAAGGTCCAGACTTACTTCAACGCATTCGTGAACGTGGTTTCGCCGGTTCGAGGTTGACGCGCGACCCGTTGATTCGGCTCTGACGCAGGGCTTCATAGACAAACGGCGCGGACTCTTCCTCCACCTCCACAAACGTGAAGCGGTCGAAGATGTCAATCTTGCCAACAGCCTGCCCAGGCACACCAGCCTCTTCTGCAATCGTGCGAACCAAATCAGACGGGCTGATCCGAGCGGAGCGGCCGACATTCACAAAAAACCTCACCATGCCTGGCGTCGCCCCAGTGTCGCCGAAGTCGTAATCAGCTTCCTCGCGTGCTTTCAGGTCATCTGCCGACGCCAGTT
Source organism: Bacillota bacterium (assembly GCA_021816665.1). Classification (GTDB taxonomy): domain Bacteria; phylum Bacillota; class Bacilli; order Alicyclobacillales; family Alicyclobacillaceae; genus Alicyclobacillus_L. Next base: position 1,572 of record JAKAXI010000065.1, read on the forward strand.
TCAACAGAGCCGACGCGACGTCAATCGGGTCGTGATCGTCGACAATGTTACCCAGTATGGCGTGGTAGTGTCCAAGACCGCCTTCATGAATCGTTTCGAGGATACGGTTGCGCCAGATTTCCGCTTGACGCTCCGCTACGTCTGCCAAAGACGGCACTTCGCGTGCCACCATAGCTGCCCGTGTCTCGCGTTCAATCTGTTTCAACAGCTTGAACTCTCGCGGCGTAACGAACGTAATCGCCAAACCACGCTTGCCAGCGCGTCCCGTACGTCCGATTCGGTGTACATAGGACTCAGGGTCCTGCGGAATATCGTAGTTGATGACATGGGTGACGTTCTCCACGTCGATACCGCGCGCCGCGACGTCAGTGGCAATCAGCAGTTCGATGTCGTTTGTGCGAAACTTCTTCATCACGCGGTCGCGCTGCGCCTGACTCAGGTCCCCGTGCAAACCGTCCGCAAGGTAACCGCGCGACATCAGAGCCTCACACAGTTCATCGACGCCACGTTTGGTGCGGCAGAAAATGATGCCAAGCGACACTTCTTCGCTGTCGATGACGCGGCATAAGCTCTCCAGCTTATTGCGATCAAGCACCTTGTAGTACACCTGGTCGATGAGCGGAACTGTCATCTCGCCGCGATTGACCGTCACGTGCTCTGGCGACCGCATGTACCGGTTGGCCAAGCGTCGGACTTCATTCGGGAAAGTTGCCGAGAACAGCAGTGTTTGCCGTTCCGATGGTGTCTCGCGCAAAATCGACTCGATGTCTTCGATGAACCCCATGTCCAGCATCTCGTCCGCCTCATCGAGGACCACTGTGCGGACGTTTGACAGCTTCAGTGTGCCGCGCCGGATGTGGTCAAGGACACGCCCGGGCGTGCCGATCACGACCTGCACACCCTGCTGCAGGGCACGAATTTGGTGACCGATCGACTGCCCTCCGTAAATCGGCAGTGTGCGCACGCGCTTGTATTTCGCGATTTTTCGGATCTCAGCAGCAACTTGAATTGCGAGCTCACGCGTCGGCGTCAAGACGATACCTTGTACCCGGTTTTCCGGAGTCGCCTGTTCTACGAGCGGGATGCCAAATGCTGCTGTCTTCCCTGTTCCTGTCTGTGCCTGTCCGATCACGTCTTTGCCTTGCATCACTAGCGGGATGCAAGCCGCCTGAATCGGGGAAGGCTCTTCAAAGCCCATCTCGTCGATGGACTGTTGGACCTTTCGTCCTAGTTCAAATTCATTAAAAGCACTCATACGCTCACCTTTCACTTTGTCATAGTGGGCTCTGACGGCTGCTTTCTACCCGTTGCCACAGCCGCCACAGCATAGATTTTGCTGTCCGCAATCGAATTTGATCTCGCGACCCTCGCATCTGCATACGGAATACCTCAGTTCCATGAGGCCCGGCAAGTGCACCGTACACCAATCCCACCGGCTTTTCTGGAGTCCCTCCGGTTGGACCCGCTACGCCGGTGACCGACAGACCGTAGGAACTCATAAAGGCCTTGCGCACGCCTTCTGCCATCTCCGCTGCAGTCTGCTCCGAGACTGCTCCATAAGCCGCAAGCGTCTCCGCAGAAACGGCGAGCTGGCTCATCTTCGCCTCGTTCTGATATGCGACAGTCCCCCCAAGAAAATACTCGGAGGCGCCTGGTACAGCCGTAATCATAGAGGAAATCAGCCCGCCTGTGCAACTTTCGGCGACAGCCAGGGTCTGTGCGGTCTCTCGAAGTACGCGACCTGCCACGATTTCGAGCGTGTCGTCGTCAGTCCCGTACAAGTAGGCCGAAAACCTCTCTCGCAACTTCTGTTCAATCGGAGCAATGCGCGCTGCTGCATGGGTCGCATCGACGTCGTAGGCGCTGATCCGCAACAGCATTTCGCCTTCTCCAGCAAGTGGGGCGACCGTCGGATTTGCCATTGAGGTCAATTCTGGGATCTGCTCATCCACATCGGATTCACCAATACCGCAGAAGTGCAACACTCGCGACACTAACGTACGTTCTCCAGGAAACACTTCCTTCAGTCTTGGCAACACCTGTTCTCGCAACATCGGCAACATTTCACGCGGTGGCCCTGGGAGCAGAAAGTAGTGCACCCCGTTCCCGAATACGTACTGTCCCGGCGCAGTTCCGTTAGGGTTTTGCAGCAGTTCCCCACCGTCGATGCACATCGCTTGCTTCCGATTCTGTTCCGGCATCGGCCGATTCCGCCTAGAGAAATACGACTCCAGTTCGCGAAGAGCAGGTTCTGAAAGACGCAACGGTCGGTCGAGGTACGCCGCCAACGCCTCTTTCGTCAAATCGTCGTTAGTAGGTCCGAGGCCGCCAGTCACAACGACAACATTGACGCGATCCGCTGCCACCTGAAAAGCATGGATGATGCGTTCCAGGTTGTCTCCCACAACGGAATGGTAATACAGCGGCAACCCGTGACGCGCGAACTCAAGTGAGATCGTGCGTGCATGCCCGTTCGCGATCTGACCTAGGAGCAGCTCTGTCCCAACGGCTAAGTGTTCAGCACGGCAGGAGTTTTCCACGTCAGCTGGTCACATCCATGATTTGCTTGTTTTTTACGAAATAATCCACTCCCGACCACACGGTCAATACGACCATCACATACATCATCAAATCGGCGAACGGAAACCCGACATATGAGACTGGGAAGTTGTTTAACATCAACGCTACCATCGCCACAATCTGTGTGAACGTCTTCCACTTTGCAATCCGGCTCGCAGCCAACACGATGCCTTCTGCAGCCGCAATCAACCGAAGTCCAGTGACTGCGAACTCGCGGCTGATGATGAGAATGGCAATCCAGGCAGGGAGTCTCTGCATTTCCACCAGGCTGATCAGAACAGCAGACACAAGCAACTTGTCGGCAAGCGGATCGAGGAACGTGCCAAACCGTGTGATGAGGCGGCGCTTGCGAGCGATGTAACCGTCGAGACCGTCGCTGGCCGCAGCCACAATAAACACCAAGGCGGCGATCATCTCGCTACCGGTGGTCGTCTGATTGTTAATGGTGACAGTCCAAAATTGATAGCGCAACAGAAGGAACAGGATGACAACCGGAACTAAAAAAATTCTGGCTATCGTGATTCGGTTAGCCAGATTCAATCAAGGTCACGCCCCTGTCTTCTTGTGCTGGAACTCTACCAAGCGCGGCAACTGTCTTCAGTATAGATCACCGAATTTCCGGGTGTCAAAAAGGGCATCGCTTTACCGGTAATTGACGAACTGCAACGGCACCGGCATATCCGAGCTCTGCAGCAGTTGAATGACCGCCTGCAAATCGTCCCTGCTCTTTCCGGACACTCGCACTTGGTCGCCCTGAATCGAGGCTTGTACTTTGATTTTAGAGTCCTTCACCAATTTCGTGATGGTTTTGGCGGTATCCTGGTCGATTCCTTGTTGCAGTGTGACCGACTGACGGACCGTCCCCCCCGACGCTGGCTCGACTTTTCCAAGCTTTAAGGCCTTCAAAGACACACCGCGCTTCACGCACTTTGACTGCAGGACATCGTACACAGCGGTCAGTTTATATTCATCATCGCTGTACAAGGTGATCGAGTCCTCGCCAAATTCGATTTTGCTCTTGCTGTTTTTGAAATCAAACCGCGTTTCAATTTCTTTGTTTGCCTGATTTACTGCGTTATCAACTTCTTGCAGGTCAAGTTTAGACACGATGTCAAATGAAGCATCTTTCGCCACACACATCCCCCTCACTCATTCAGGATCATGCGTTGCTTCTGGTCTTTTGCCCGATGATTGCGATCAACCCCCTGACTTTTGAAAGACCAAGTGGTAGGGGTTGGTCTGCGGAGGCAAGGTTACAGACTGACCATTCACGGTGACACTGATCGACGGCGGGTGCCCCACGTAGATGTTTACAGACTGCTTGCCCGTCCATGTCGTCGAAGAACCTGGCTGGAGCATTTGACTGCTGTCAACCACCGCCCCATCCGCTGTTACACTCACCCAACAAGCACTCCCGGCGACACTCAAGGTGACAGACAGCGGACTCGTAGTCGTCACAAGATACGTTTGCGTCGGCGGATTGCTTGACTGGAATGGTTGCGCCGTCACTTGCACAGCACTGCCAGTACCTGCCCCGGGGCTCGTCGAATTCGTCGTATTTCCAGAAGGCGATGTAGCTGTCTGATTCGTACCCGGATTCACCGCGTTTCCCGTCACAGCGTTGCTTGGGCTTGTGCTGTTGCTTGTGCTGTTGTTTGCAGCCGCCGGCGTATTCGATGGCGACTGGTTGTTCGCAACATTGGCAGCGGGTGCTCCACCCGGAGACTGATTCGCTGGATGTCTGGAGTTGTGCAACAGCAACAATCCGCCGCCAAGGACGATCAAGACCCCCACTACTACGGCAGCCTGTCCGCCAAAGCCCCGACTGGCACCACGGCGCACAGCAGTGGTTTTGCGAGGTGGTCGATTAGCTGTCGCCGAGCGCTCTCGCCAATCCCCTCTTCCGGCCCCATCTGCGGCTTCATTGCCAGACCGCCCTTGGTCCGGTTCGACAGCAGGTGTTGGCACCCGAACTGCGGGCTGCGTGTCCGATTCGCCGGAGTCACCGACCGTCGTAGTCGGTTCCGATTTGTTGGGCGCTTCCCCTGGTGTCGGATCGAACGCTGCGTTACCGGATTGGGACACCTGCATCGGGTTCTCTTGTGGCAGATCGACATAAGCGCGCAGCAGATCGAATCCGTCAAGGTTGACTGACTCCGCATACCGACGCACAAATCCACGGGCGTACACATCTCCAGGCAGAACATCCCAATCGCCGGCTTCCAGCGCTTCGAGATATCGGGTCCGGATCTTCGTTTGTTCCTGCAGTTCCTCCAAACTCACACCGAGGTCTTCACGCCGTCGGCGCAGAATGTCGCCAAGCGACTGCAGAGGTGTCAAAGCCAGCACAACCTTTCGAGCCAATCTCCAGCAAGCGCATGCTCACCTACTCTTGCCAGCGAGCCGCTTCCTGTTCGTACGCTTCTGACTCAATCAGTTCCTGCGGATGGCGGCGAAGTTCAATCACCATGTCAAAGAAAGACCAGTCAAAGCGCGTGTGTTTGACAAAAATGTCAGGGTGCTCAATCACAATCGGCGACTGCAGTCCGATCACCTCGTCAACGACCCGCATGTGCGTCTCGTCGCCTCGAAGAGAGGTAACAGCCCCATCAATAATGTAGACGAATCCACCTGAAGAAAAGTTCTCATCAGGCAACTCTTTGAGCAGCGTCTGCTTCAACAGCGTAGATGAAACAAACGTCCAGCGCTTGTTGGCATAGACACTTGCAGCTACGATTGACTCCGTTTTACCTACGCGCGGTTGCCCGCGCACGCCAATGACCTGCCGCCCTGGGCGTTTCAACAACTCTCCCAGAAAGTCCACCAACACCCCGAGTTCATCTCGCACAAATCGATATGTACGCATTTCGTCATCGCCGCGCTCAATGTAGCGCCCATGCCGCAAAGCGATCCGGTCGCGAAGGGAAGGCTGTCGCAGTGCCACCATTTCGATATCGTCTAAACTACGAACGATCGTTTTCAACAACTCGGCGGTTTCTGCCCGCTCACTCTTTAACAGAAACCCTCGACCGTCTTCCGAGACGTTTGCGAGTTTCATAATGTTAAAGCCGAGCATTCCCAGCAACGAAGCAATGTCTCCCAATAGACCTGGCCGATTGTGCACAATTCGGTACTGGAAGTAAAACTCAACTCCACGCGAGTCCGCACCTAATCCATCGTGTCTGTCAACATTCGACATTCGGAAGAATACTCCTCCCTCTAGCTTTCCAATGGTACGGGCAGTTCTATACCTGTGCCTAGTTAAGAACCGACGCGACTCGCCTGAACGGCGATCGGACTCCAGGTTGCCTGCAACTGCTGCGGCAGGCCGCGCCACGCGGTTTGCAGTAAAGCAGATTGACCTTCCACAGACAGTTCCACGCTATTCACTTGATTTTGCACCGACGATGGCACTTGTTGACCATCTAGTGTAATCAACGGCGGAGTCGCTGAGGCAATAACCGAGGACTGGGTCCGCCCTGAGGCATAGTCTGACAAGACCTTTTGCATGGCGCTGATTCCTGGGACTGCAGGCGTACCTGCTACTTGCCCCGCGACAGGCTGCTCACATAAAGAAACCAGAACAACACCCGCCCTATTCAACACTGTCATTTGGCTCTGACTGAGCGGTTGCGTTGTGACAACGATTCGCGGCAAAGACCCGATCGCTCCCGTCACACCGCCTGAAGGCACTGGCGGAGGCGCCGTTGCATTCCCAGACACAGAACTGTTCCCCGTACTGTTGCCGGTCGTACTGCCGCTCACACCAGGTGCAGGCGACAAGCTAGTAACCGGGACGCCGACCATACCTACTCCTGAATTGGCCATGTACGCGCCAGCGAATGCCATTCTTACGTCCGGCAGCGGCAAAGTCGGTTGACCACCAGTCAACCAGCCGATCGCCGTCGCTTGCAGACTCACCGCCAAATCACCAGCCAGCGCGCCAAGGGAGTAACTCGCTGTTGGCGTGTCAGGCACGACTTGACTGACGTTAGCCGCCCCCGGATTAGGCACCGCTTGGGCGCCAAACAGCGCAAAGGAAACCTTTGTATGTGCTTTGGCAAACTCCAACTCCGAGTTTGGCGCGGTTCCGACCTGTACAACCACGACCAGTCCTACCTTAGGGTTACGGACCGCATCGGCAAGCGCACTTGGAACCTGGTTTGACGACGTGGACACCGTTTTGACCTCGACACCCACTTGCTGGGCGGCGTTCTCTACGTCTGCGCTGTTCCAATGCGCCGGGTGGTTCACGAACACCACCACCGCTGTCGGTTTGTGGACTGTTGGTTGCATGGTTCGCAAGTCTGGTGGGCCACAACCTTCCAAGCTGAGCAAGCACGCTGCAGTTGCGGCCGCGCCTATCCTTGTTTGCCAGCGCTTTGTGGACAACCGATCGCTCCCCCTCAGGATGTTCTGTCTATGTCCCATTGTAACATGAGGAGACGCTGATCTCTTGTTGAGTTGACACTTCGCGTCTTGCCTTTCGCACGATGAACCGAGATAATGCAAGAGAGGTGAGTTACGATGCCAGACTTTCGCGGAGAGCACTTATCCGTGGCTAAGACCTTCTACCAGCTAAACTTTTATCTGCGCGCTGTTGGACTGCCATTCACGGTGTCTGACCTGTACGCAGCTGCCTACCGATCGGA
>JAKAXI010000066.1 GCA_021816665.1 Bacillota bacterium
TCGCGATCACCCGGTGCAACACGTGCGGACGCAGCCGGAAGCCGCGGTTTGCCAAGGTCAGTGCGTAGTCTGCGAGCTGCATCGGCGTGAACTGCTGATTTTGGCCAATCGCGGCCGCTGCCACGTCGTACAGGGTCCCTTTGTCGTAGTAGTAGCCCTCGCGGTTCAACTCTTCCTTCGCGTGCGCCACGCTGTATTGACGGAGGTTGTCGTACAAGCGGCCACTTACTTCATAGGGCAGGTCGATCCCGGTCAGCGGACCGAGGCCGAACACCGCCTCCGCGTCGAACAACCAATTAAGCGCACGGATGCGGTCGTAAACGATCCAGCGGCCCACCGACTCGCCTTGGGGGGGGCCGTCGTGCCAGTGCGCGAGCCACATGCCCATGTCGTACATAAACGTGTCGCACGACTCTGCGATCGCGCCGACTGGCCCCACGACGCCGTGTCCTCGCGGCTGCCAGTCCATCATCTTCGACTCGCCGACCACTTCGTACCCGTGGTCGTGAATGCGCGTGTCCGGCGTGATCACGCCGTGTTGCAGTCCGACCAAGACGTTGACTGGTTTCACGGTCGACCCCGGAGCGCGCGGACTTTGCAAGACGTGGTTAATCATCGGCGTCAGCGAACCGTTGAGGTACGCAGCGTGCACTTCATAGCTCTTGCCCGAGTTGTACCAAGATGGGTTGTAGTACGGATAGCTGACCATGGACAGGACTCCGCCCGTCCGCACATCGAGCAGGACAGCCTCTGCATCACGCGGATTGTAGTGGTATTTGGCCTTGACGTGCCGCAGTTCATCGACGACGATTTCCTGTGCCGTCGCTTGCAGGTGGCCGTCCAACGTCAGTTCGACATTGTTGCCAGCGACAGGCGGCGGGTCAAGACCAAGGTCGGACTTCGGCACCCCGAACCCGTTCAGCGTCAGCACGCGCTCGCCGAGGTGTCCGTGCAGTACAGATTCGTAGCTACGCTCAACTCCGTCGATACCAACCCACTCATCGAGCAGGTAACCCTTGTCCGCGTACGTCTTCGCCTCAGCGGCAGGCACAGGATGAACATAGCCAATCACGTGCCCAGCCAGACTGCCATAGCGGTAGGCACGTTTCGGGTCCTCGATGATCCGCAGCCCCGGCAGTGACGACTGGTGCTCCACGATGTACGTCACTTGTTCCGGCGTGGCGTTCTGGAGTATGCGCACTTGCGTCGAACCGGGGTCTTTGTGTTCCATCAAGTCTTCCAAATGAGCAGCAGAAGTATGGAACAAGGGTGCAATTTGTCTCGCCATCGCCGCATAGTTTTGACGCTTCGAGTTAAAGCGGGTCAGAACGAGGCTAAACGACGGTTGGTCGTAGGCGAGTAAGTGATGCTGCGCATCGTAGATGCGCCCGCGGGAAGGCAGCACAGGTAGTTTGGCAAAGGTGGTCGTGCTGGCATCAGAGTGAAAACTCTCTCCTTTGACAATCTGCAGATACGCCAACCGCAGCACCAGCACCGAGAGCGTGAGAAACATGACGAGGTACAACACCTGGATCCGCCCTTGTTTTGGGTGATCGTCCGTTGGCAAAGATGCCCCCTCCTCCCTCAGTAGCATGTCTCGAGAGAAAACTGGTATGCTGACGTCGAGGAGGGTGCATCCGAATGACCGATCAAACGAGACCAGAAATTCTCTTAGGCGCTAACGTTTCCATTGCAAAAACCGGGCTCTTGGCGGCAGTCCAAGAGACGATTGAATACGACGCAAACACGTTTATGATTTACACCCGCAGCAACCGCGGTGGGAAGGCACGGCCGATCGAACAGTTTAACCGCGACGAAGCGCTCGCTCTTATGGCAGAGCACGGAATATTTGATCCCGTTGTCCACCTGTCCTACCTTGTCAATTTGGCGAGTCAGAAACAGGAGACCTGGGAATACGGGATCGATGTGCTGACCGAGGAAATCGCGCGCGTTGAGTACCTCGGTTTTCGCTACATCGTCATGCACCCAGGGAGTCACGTGGGAGAAGGCGAAGAAGCCGGTGTCGCGCGCATCATCGAAGCGCTCAATCACATTCTCAGTGGCGACGAAAAACTGTGGCTGTGTCTTGAGACGATGGCTGGCGACGGGTCGAAAGTCGGCAACTCGCTGGAACAAATCGCTGAGATCATCAACGGCGTAAAGCATGAGGACAAGCTTGCGGTGTGCATCGACACCTGCCACAACTACAGCTTCGGGTACGACGTCGTGAACGACTTCGACGGGTTTCTCGAGCAGTTTGACCGCGTGATTGGCCTCGACCGGTTGAAGGTGGCCCACATCAACGACTCCAAGAATCCATTCGAGTCGCGCAAAGACCGCCACGCCAACATCGGCGAGGGCACGCTTGGAAAAGACGCGATCTACCGGATCGTTCACCACGAGGCGCTGCGCGGCATTCCACAGATTCTCGAGACGCCAGCTGGGAAGTACCGAGAGGAGATTGACGTGTTGCTCGACCGCGCGCCGCGGGCAGCTGAGTAAACTGCGTAGCGTGCGTTGCACAGTGTCAGATGGGGTCCGCACCTGCGTTTGCCCCCTCGCGCCCCCGGGCTATGACCAGCTCAGACTAAGCAGACCCATGAAGACCTCTGACTGTCACCAGCCCGGACCGTCGTAGCGGGACATCTCGGCTAGCGCCTCAGCCATGGCGAGCGCTGACCAAGCGGCACCCGCCAAGTCCCCCGTATCCAGCTGTTGCTGCACCCGCCCGCGCCGATTCGACCACGGCGCGGGAATGTCCGTGCCGTGCCGCCGCACGAGTTGGTCGAGGTGCTGTTGCAACATCTCATCGACACTCTGACGCGACACGACGAGCGCGTCGACAACACGTTCTTCAGCTTCCACCCTTGCCTCCAGGCTGCGCAGTCGCGCGTCGTCTTGTGTATTCCCTTGGCCGCGCAGTGCCAACACGTCCGACTGCCAGCCAGACCACTTTTGGTACTCTTCGTGCGTGGCTAGGTCGGCACCCGCGAGCTTCTTCAATACGTCTGCGATCGTCCGTTCCAGTGCATCGAGACGCGCCCCCCACTCTGCAAGCGCCCGTTTCGCAGCGGCGGCGCGCAGGTCGAGGTCGCGCTTTTGCTCCTGTCCTTCTGCCAACGCCTCAAGCAGCGCGTCAGCCTGCGCAATCTCGTCGTATGCCCCGTCTGACGTCTGGTCCACCGAAGCAAGCAACTCTTCCGAACGCCTCAACCACTGCTGCACCTGTCCACGAGTAGACGCGGCATCCGTAGCGTCTGACAACACAGCGAGGTCGAGCGCGGACTGTGTATCCGGGGCCTGCCACGAGTCGCGCAATGCTCTCACACGTGCGGCCATGTGGCTCAACCGCTCTCTGCGCGATTGCGGATCAGCGAGAAAGTTCAACAGCTGCGTCGCCCGGTTGATCCGTTCCGTCAGTGAACTGCGCAGTCGTTGAACGAGTGGCTCCATGGCCGAATCCGCTACCTCTGCTGAGGAAAGCGCACGGATCTGCTGCACGTCCTTGGCGGCATCGAGCAAGTCTCGGTACGTACCGGTTGCCGTACCGTGTTGGTCCGCCAACCTCTGCACGCAGAGCGTGAGGATCTTTTGTCGCTCCTCACCGTGTTGTTGCCAGTCCTGCCACGTCTGCAGGCGCAGCGAGGCGCTTTCCCAAGCCACAACCGTCCCGTGAACTTGTGCGAGGTCTCCCGCTCGTTTCACATCGTCCATCTCGGCCGAAAGGTGCGTAAACACGGCGTCCACCGCTTGCCACTCCTTGGGCCACGACGCCGGGATGGCGTCTCCAAGCAATCGCCGTATGGACTCCTTGACTGCGCTCCAGGACTGCTCTACAGCCGATACTTGCGCACTCGCGCGGACAAGCAGGTCAGACAATTGGCGCACGTTCTGCTGCACGGCCCCGATTCGTTTCTCGATGTCCTCATAGGTTTCGATCACTTCAGCGACAGCCACCATGTTTGTCAACGACGGGACAAACCGCGCGGCCCCGTTGGTCCCGTCGAGTCGGCGGTTGGCAGAAGCGAAGTCGGCAGCGAGTTTCTTGACGGTGGCCGCTGTTTGCTTGGCCAAAGCCGCAGCTTCTCCAGCACGGAACGCCTCCGAAAAATCCGTCTCCGTCTGCAACTGCAGCAGTGGTCCACTCAGCGCGCCACGCAGGTCTTTCGCTTTTTGAACGCGTCGCGACAACTCCCCCACTCGCTGCAAGAAGCTGACGATGCCAAGCAGGATGACCAGCACAACGCCGATGAGCACCACCCACACCAATCTTGACCACTCCTCTCATCTCAACTCTCTCAAAAAGGTTTAAAAGCTAGTGAAACCGTCCATGCTGATGGCAACGGGGGTAAGGAAAGTTCGACAAATGGAGAGGAGAAACACGGTTCATGCACAAGAGTCCCTATGTTTGGCTGTCTGCAATTGTCGCCCTGGTTGCCACACCGATCGTGGCGTTAGCAGGTGTTTTCCGGCCCATGTCGCCGGCGGGCACACCCCTTGCTCTGTCCCAAACACAGACCCGGGAATACACAGTACGCCCCGGCGACACGCTGTGGAATCTATCGAAAGTGCTTGGCGTTTCAGTTCAGTCGTTGATGGTAGATGTAGGTCTCCAAGACCCACGACAGCTTCGCGCCGGTCAGAAAATTTTTTACACCGTGAACGGGGCCGCAACTTCAGGCTCTGACACGCAACCTTCCAATCCAGGGAGACCACTCGCCGGGTTAATCGGTGAAGCGTCCCTCACGAGTCGAAATCAAAGCTCTGTTGGGTTGTCAAACATTCAAGTCCTGCACTGTGAGTTGACAGCGTACACGGCGGGTCCCGAATCAACAGGTAAGCGGCCCGGCGACCCCGGCTACGACATCACGTCGACGGGCGTACCTGCAATTCAGGGGATCACGGTCGCGGTCGACCCAAGTGTCATTCCATACGGCACAAAACTGTACATCCCTGGTGTCGGTTACCGCATTGCCCAAGACACCGGCGGCGCCATCATCGGCGATCACATCGACGTCTTTTTCAACAGCGTTCAAGTCGCGCTAGACTTCGGCGTGAAGCGCAACGTGCCAGTGTACATCTTGCCGTCATGGTACCGCATACCGGGATGGGGCTTGTAAACTTCAGCTTTTAGTGTAGCGGAATAGGGGGGAAAAGCAACGCAGCAAAATTTCTAAAACAGTCGTGTCCGGCGACTGATGAATGTGAGCCGGTGGTGTGTCCGAACGGGATCAGTACAATTTGATCCAAACTTCGTGACCGCGGATGTCGAGTGGATATGGCTTCACAGGTTCAACGCACGGAAATGCTGTGGCCTGCCCAGACTTCACGTTGAACTTCCCCCCGTGTGCGGGGCACATCACCGTGTGTTGGTTTAGAGACCCGGCCGAAAGCAGTCGCCCCGAGTGCGAACAAAGATCAGACGTCGCATAAAATCCATCCACTGTGTGGTATAGAGCAATCTTTTTGTGTCCGATCACAAATCCTTTGATCTGTCCAACTTCAACTTCACTCGTCGCTGCCAGTCGAACCCAATTCATAGTCTGCTTTCCTCTCGCAAAAACGGTTGTAAATTCTTTATTGTACTCAGAGCGCGTCAATACTTCAATCGCTCACGGTCGTGAGTCACAACGTCGAGCTGTTCAAGCCGCACTCATCAGCGTGGAAACGTGCGCCGATGCGACGAGAGGACAGTCCGAATGACCCAGACCGTCCTCCCTGTTTGTACGTTGTTCAGTTTGTGGACCACCCTAAATTTCATTCCTTGTCACGCAAGACTGAGTGCAGGCGGGTGTACTCCTCCTCTGTGATGTCGCCGTTTGCCAATCGCCGCTTCAAAATGGCTTCCGGGTCGGACTCTGGGCTGTACGAAGAGTACCCGTACCCTGACCGCATTGGCGTGTCGCACCCAAGCGGACCCAACCCGCGACCACGCCGAAAGAACAGCAGTCGCACTAGAAGTGCGCAAAGTGCTAAGAAGAGCAAAAATCCGAAGGGAAAGAAGAAGAAGAAGGGGAAGAACCCCATACCCGGGTGAACACCTGACCACATAGACCATTCCTCCTTGTTCGTGTAGCGCCAATTTTGGCTGCGAACACAGTGTAGGTCCGCGATGTCTCAAACCCATGGGGTAAACTGTCACGAACTGATCAACACCCCGTCACAGAGAGAGAACACCTCGGTCCGGTGCCGCGTGATGCCAGCTTCCACGTGCTACACTGGCCTCATATCTGAAGCGCGGGTGCGCGCACGCAACAATTTGACATGCGAGAAATGAGGAATGGGCGTGAACGGGGCAAAGACGGTCCTTGTCGTGGATGACGACCCGACGATCCGGGAACTCTTGCAAGACTTTCTCGAGAACGACGGCTTTCGCGTCCTGACTGCAGGGGCGGCAGACGAGGCGAGACACGTGGTACGGCGCGACCTGGTGGACTGCCTGGTTCTGGACGTGATGATGCCAGGACAGTCTGGCTTCGATTTGTGCAAGCAGATTCGCGCGGAGAGTGATGTGCCTATCCTGTTTCTGAGTGCGAGAGACGATGATGTCAACAAAATCCGCGGGCTTGGGCTCGGCGGTGACGACTATATTGTAAAGTCGGCATCTCCGGCGGAGGTCGTGGCACGTGTCAAAGCTGTGCTGCGCCGGGCGGGACCGCAAGAGAGTGCCCGCGTAGCCGTTCTGGACTACGGACGGCTCGTGTTGAACCTCGCATCACACGAAGTTCATGTCGCCGGGGAGAGCGTATCCCTGACGCCGAAGGAATACGACCTGCTCGCTTTGTTCGCGCAGCACCCACGCCAGGTTTTCCCGTACGAAGACCTGCTTCTACAGTTTTGGAACGGTTTCGGCGACAGACACACCGTCCGCGTTCACGTCGCGCGAATTCGCGAAAAGATTGAGCGAGACGCCAACAATCCGGAACTCATCGTCAATGTATGGGGCGTGGGGTACCGCTTCGAAGGGACACCGCGATGAGAATTCGGCGGTACATGGTCATGGGTGTGCTCTCCGTCATCTTCCTCCCTTGGCTGGTCTACATCCTCGTGCACGCGGTAGACACACATCCGTGGAGCGCACACAGTCGCAAACCGACCAACGTCGCCGCGACGATTCAGGCCATTGCTCAAAGCTCGTCCGACTGGACCGATTTAGCATGGCAGCAGCAGTTAAACCGCAAACTGTCCAACGAAGGTGTGAGTGTCGAAATTGTATCGGCATCGAACCAAGTCATCTTTGACTCAGCGAGACACGGCCCGCCACCCTGGATGCCAGGCAGCCAGCAAGTGATGGTTGTGCGCAATGGAACGTTGGTCGGTACGCTGCACGTGTCGCAGCCCGGGCCTACCGACCCGGTCGCTGCTCTGGCCGCACTGCTGACGGCAGTGTTCGCGATCTTGTTGGTGAGCGTTCAGGTTGGGCGCAACGTCGTGCGGCCTCTGGAAGCGATGAGCAAGGCCGCTCTGCAAATCGCAGACGGAGACCTGGATTTTCAGCTGAAGTCGTCGAAGACTGCTGAGATGCGTCAGGTGCAACACGCGTTTCAAGTGATGGGAGATGGGCTGCGCAGCGCATTCGCCAAGCAGCAGAAACTCGAGGAAGAACGGCGGTTTTTCATCGGCGCCATTGCGCACGACCTACGCACACCCCTGTTTTCGCTGCGCGGCTACCTGGACGGGATAGAGCAGGGCATCGCCACGTCCCCGGAAAAATTGGCTCACTACGTAGCCGTGTGCCAGGACAAGGCGGCACATCTCGAGCGCTTGGTCGCCGATCTGTTCGCCTTCACGCGGCTAGAGTATCTGGAGGAGACGCTGCAACGCGAGGCTTTTGACTTGGCTGCACTCACCCGACAGGCTGTCTCTGGTGTCCTATCGCGGGCGCAAGCCAAGCGACTGTCGCTTGTTTCCAACCTTCCAGAAGAAGCGGTCAAAGTCTGGGGAGACCCGCATTTGCTCGAGCGCGCTCTGACCAACCTGCTCGACAACGCCCTCCACCACACGCCGGACAACGGAACCATTACTGTGGCACTGCACGTGGATGTGTCGAGGATCACGGTGACCATCCGCGACACAGGGCCAGGATTTGCGGCGGACGACATGGCGCGGGTATTCGACCCGCTGTACCGGGGAGACGCCTCGAGAAACCTGGCGACCGGCGGAGCCGGTCTCGGACTCACGATTGCGCGGCGGGTGTTTCGCGCACACGGCGGTGATTTGTCAGCCGAAAATGCGTCGGACACAGGAGCGCTACTCACGGGATGGTTGCCCGTCGAGAAATAGACGTGTGAAGGGCGGCGTCCATAACCGGATCGCCGCCCTTGCATCAAGCACACGGTATCGTTTTGTCTCACACCAAAGTCTTACGCCAGGTACTTCTCAGCCTCAATCACGCGCGCTGCAATGCGGCGTTTGATGGCTTTGCTGTTGACCGGCGTGTAGGCCGTGAGCTTGTCGAGCAGGTGCAGCCGTTTCTGCAGCTTCTCGCCTTCTTCCATGGCCGCGAACACGGCGCGCGCGTTCTGTCGGATGCGGTCAAACGCCTCCTCGGCGTACACCGTTGTCATGTCGACCTTGTTGTCGGCGGCACCCTTGCCAAGCGCCTTCTTCGTGCGCAGGAGCGCACTCTCCAGAGCGTAAATCTCGATGATGATGTTGGCGAGGTT
>JAKAXI010000067.1 GCA_021816665.1 Bacillota bacterium
CCGATCTCCTGGCGGGAGTGTCCCGCAACGCCCCCAAAGCTGGCCGACTAACCAGCCAACTAACTGGCTGACTTTGGGGGCATTTTCAACATTCAGCGACTATGCAATGGCTGTCGTCGATGTTACGCTGTGCTTTCCTTTTTGTCGTACTGGCCAAAGACCCATTGATACAACCCTGCATTGGCCAGTTGTAACACCGCAGTTAAAATTAATGGCAGGGCCAGTTCATTCATATCAAACAAATAGCCACTGATCGTGGGTCCGACCGCGGAAGGCAGACGCATTGAGAGGGCATTGACGCTCGTTGCAAACCCCCGTCGACTGTCCCGGGTAAGGCTTGCGCTGAGTGCTGTACGGTTCCCTTGTGTACCACGATTCACAGCATTGCGCATGATATATAACACGGAAGCCAGTGCAAAGCTCGGCATCCACGGCAACGTCAGCATCATCAGAGAGCCAATGACTCGCATCCATGTCACGGATTTCACCATGCCAATCTTTGTCGCCATCATGCCGTTGACAATAGAGAACAATCCCGTCGCGAGAAACCCAATAGACAGAGTAAGCCCAATCGCACTCGTACTCACTCCGTAGCGCAAGCTAAACCAGTACGCCATCATGGGCCCAGTCAGTCCGACAGCCAGACCGTTGATGACATTGACCGCCGCAAGTTTCATCATGGAGCGATTCTCTCTGCGGAGAATCTGGCTGTCCTCGTCGCTTACCTTTTGATTCGCGTTGGTTCGTTGCGGTTGCGCCACTGGTGCCATCCGCTCTTCTTGCATAAACGTGATCACGGTGGCACACGCCACTGACAGAACTGCCACCATCACAAACACTGGCCTGTAATCAGCGAGCGGCGTCGGACCATGGAACAAGTCGGGCATACCGCCCAGCAGGGAGCCAATCGCCATTCCGATAAATCCCACGGCATTGTTCAAACTAAACACACGTCCTCGTTCTGACCTTCCAACGACTCGAGCTAACCAAGCTTGCTCCGCGGGACTGAATGGGCCCGCCGCACCACTTTGTCCCCTGCCAAATCCCGCGATCACTATGGCTAAAATCAGAATAATGGCGTGACTCGTCAAACACGCTGCAACTGCAGCCAAGATCGTCAGGGCCTCATAAATGAGCAGGAAAGGTTTGCGTCCGATTCGATCGCTCAGAACACCAACCGCCAAAATCAGTGCGGCTCCAACCAAACCAGCGACTGTGGTGACCCCACCAATCGACGCACCACTCCAGTGGAGGGCCCGCAAATACAGTGTGATGTCAACGACCATCGCTCCCTGCCCAATGCTCCGAAGACCTCGAATCCAAATGAGTCTTTGAGCAATGGGGTGTATTGGGGTACGACTCATCCGCAGTACACCTCTCTCGTTCTTTCTAGTTGCCAAACAACACGAACCGCCTCGCGTGTATCGAGACGGTTCGAATTATCGAAGTTCGTGCGGGTGATGGGATGGAACCGACGCAGCCAGCTTGGAAGGCTGTTTTTCTACCAGTTCATCGTACCACTCACGTCAAACCCTCGTCAGTCACTTACTGATGAATTTGCCGGGGATTTGTGCGCCCCAGGACAGAGAAGAACGAGTAGAATGAATACAACTACGGCACTCTCACGAAGGACAAGTCCAGCCGTGAATGTTGAGGGGGTTTATTCATGGGATTCTTTGATTCCCTGCGTCGTGCTGCGGAAGGCGTGAGCCAGGACGGACAGTATAATGGCGATCACGTTTGCCCACGATGCCAAGATGCAATGGTGTATCATGGCGCACACGCAATTCGCACCGGCGGATTGAGCCGAGGGACCGGCTTTGTCACAGACCTGCTGCTCGGTGGACGCGACGAGGAATTTCTGAACACCGCCATGGAGCGAAATGTTGCTGTCCACGTATTTGTGTGCCCGCAGTGTGGATCGATCGACTTCGTTAACGATCCACGACACGGATTCTAAAAAACAGCCCGCAGGTCATCTCGATCTGCGGGCTCCACGAAAGCCCTGGAGTGCGCCTGCAAGCTCCTCTGGCTGCTCGAGCATGATGTAGTGTCCGCACTGAGGGATGTCCCGAGAGATGACACGTGTGTTCAGCGCCCACAATCGCTCTTTAGCGTCCTTCGGCAAGAGCCGGTCCTGCTCTCCATACACAGCCAAAATCGGAATCTTAAGCCGAGAGAACGTAAGTTCCCCATCGTACGCGTGGCAAGCAGCAAAGTCTGTATGAGCTGTCGCACTTGAGACGATGCCTAGCTCAGCGCGCTCTTCTTCAAGCAAAGCAGGATCGACAGACTTCCCATACGAAGCGTAGAATAACCCGTCCGGGAATACGCCCTGCTGGAGATTTGTCAGGACGCTCTCTCCGACCGGCAGTCGTGCGTGGCTGGCGACGAGGATTAGACCTTGGACACGAGGGTTCATTGCCGCCAACTCAATACCGATGAGCCCCCCCATCGAGTGTCCGACGACCACGACGTCCTCCGCCAAGTCACTCGAAATCATTTCCGCGTAGTCTGCAATGGCCGCGGGCACAGGCCCATGGTTCGAACCGTGCCCTGGCAAGTCCACTGCCACACACTCGGGGCCCACTGCTGTCTGCAGCAAGCGTCGCCACTTGCTGCGAGTCCCGCCAGCACCGTGAAGCAGTAAGAATTTCGGCTGATGGTGCATTTGTTCACCCCAAATTCGTCTGTCGCGTGCTGCTGCGACGCCCTGTTACACTTCGTCGGCGTCGTCGAGCAGTGTCGAAACCATCGACAGCAGTTCCTGCATTCTGTCACGCGCTAACTCTCCGTCACGATACAGGATGGCATCCATGACCGCCTTGTGCCGTTCCAAGGCGACTTGAAGAGGCGGGTGGTCAGCCCGGTCTGGTTTGTTTTTGAGCACAGACATCGTTGCCATGCGACTGTACTCTAGCGCGCTGCGAAGTGTCTGCACCAGGGTCACCATCAGGTTGTTGTGCGACGCGAGCAGTATGCAGTTGTGAAATTCGTAGTCTGCACCTACCCATTCCGACACATTTCCGACAGCGTTCTGGAGTTCGGCAAAACGCTGCTGGATCGCCTTGATGTCTTCACTCGTGGCGTTGTGCGCTGCAAGTTGGACTGCGGCCGGTTCGATTGCCCGGCGTATCTCCATCAGTTCTCGCAGCACTTTGCGGTTTGGCTTGCCATTGAGGGCCCAGCGCAAGACGTCAATGTCCCACCACTGCCACTCCACAGCCGGTCGCACAGTGGTGCCCACTTTCGGCTGAGAACCGATCAATTTACGCGCCTCGAGTCCTTTGTACGCCTCACGCGTAACCGTTCGGCTGACGCCCATTTGCTTGCTGAGGAGTTCTACCGGGGGGAGAGCGTCACCGGACGTTAATTCCCCCCCTACGATCTGTTGACCAATCTCGTTCATGAGCTGTTCGCTCAGGTTTTGCGATCGCATCTGCATTGCCCTTCTCTTAGTTGAGATATCCACGATTATTCATATTATATGCAAATAGAGTGTTGTCAATTTACAACGGCCAAGCCCCATCCGGCACACCGTACTGACTGAAGATGTAGTCGCGTGAGCTTGACGCGAGGCTTCGAATTCGTTCGAGGTCGATATCAAGCAGTCGACCGTTGCGCTTGACAGCCTTACCCGCTACAAACACAGAGTCTACATTGCCTGTGTGCGCGCTCAGAACCACCGCGCCAATCGGGTCATTGACCGGACTGAGGTTGATGTCCGTCGCCCGGATCAGCACGACGTCCGCCTGCTTTCCTGGTGAAAGTGACCCAACCTTGTTTCCCAGTTGAAGCGCTTTCGCGCCGTCGATGGTTGCGAACTCCAGCACTTCGCGTGCTGTCAAGGGCAGGCGTTCCGGCATCTCACCACGCTGCAAAACCGTCTGGTTGATGCGCGAGCGCTCGGCCTGAATCATGAACTTCATTTGCGCGAACATATCGCCGCCTGTGGATGTGACGACATCAATGCCAAGCGTTGGCCGGCCCGCGTATTTCGTCAGTTTGCCGGTCAGCGGATAACCATGTCCCATCATCATCTCGACTTCCGGTGTCACTGACACCGAGGCTCCGGTGTCCGCAATCATCTTGTACTCCTCGTCGCTGATCGAGTTGACGTGTACGAGGTTGAGGTCCGGTCCGAGCAAACCGGCGTTGTTCATGCGCTGAATCGATCGGTCTGCCGCCCCCCATGACCCGAAGCCGACATGCATCGAGCACACCGCTCCAAGTTCGCGGGCGAGCTCAATGTCGTGCACAGTTGCTTCCCAGGACGAAAACTCAGGGCCACGGATGGCGAGACCCAGTGTAAGTAGTTGATCGTCCGAAGAGAAGTACTGCTTCTTCAGTCGAACACAGTCATCCGACTGCTTGAGGGTGCTCTCCCGATGCCAGAAGTCACCCGCATTGAGAAGCGGTGTGCCATAGGCAAAAACAGCGCGAATTCCAGCCTCTTGAAGACCTCTGACCATTTCGTCGGCGTGTTCGGGCGAATTGATCATCGACCAGTCGAGCAGCGTCGTGATACCTGCATCGAGCGCTTCGAGCGCACCGAGCAAATTGCCAATGTAGACGTCTTGCGGCCGAAGTGTACCACCGAGCCCGCCAAAGTACAGGTGATTCAGATACGTCGGTAACGTCCAGTCGGCGCCAGCGTTGCGGATGACCGCTTCCCAGACGTGTCTGTGCGTGTCCACAAAACCCGGGATGACAATCATGCCTTTGGCATCGACAACCTCACACTCCGCCCCCACCTCGATGTTTGGACCAACCTGCGCGATGATTCCGTCTTCGATCAACACATCTGCGCTCGCAAAGTTCCCGAGCGCCGGGTCCATCGTCAAGACGCACCCGTTTTGAATCAGCATCCGCTGCCCCATCCTAATCCTCTCCCTTTCCTACTGTCAGTGCTTACACCAGCGACTGCTCAAAGGATGTTCCCCAACGCGTAATGCACTCGTCGGTTCCCCACACACGTGGCTTTTGCGGGAAGTTCTCATGCCAGGGCCGCGGTTCAAAGATCCCGAGTTCCGGGACGTAGATGTCCGCATCGGTGAAGAGTTCAATCATGTTCCCATCCGGATCGCGGTGATAAGTCGCGATGTTGTGCCCCGCACCGTGACGAGACGGCCCCCACAGAATGGGGATGCCGTTGCGCCCTAGTTCGTCCATGGAGCGGATGAGGTGGCTGTAATCCCTGAGTTCGAGCGCCATGTGGTGCATCTCTTTGCGGTCGGACGTGCAGAAGTTCAGTACGTGATGGTCTCGGTTGCAAGTCATAAAGCCGAAAAAGTCCTCAATCCAGTCTGTGTTGATAAACCCAAACTGCTTGTAATACTCGACCGACCGCTCTGCGTCTTTCACGCGCACGGACAGATGACCGACTTTGTTCGGACCCACCCCGTGCGCCTTGAACCCGTGTTCCACCCCTTGCATCTCCGGAAACAGGTGAACGGTATAGCCATCGACGTCCGTGAACTCAACGAGCTCTTGGATGCCACGCAGAGCATTCGTTCGGACCGTCGCAGGAATACCCGCGCTTTCGAGTTCGGCAGCTGCACCAGCAGCCGAAATGCCCGGCCTAAGCTGCAGCCCAAACCCTTTGATCCCCGGCCGCTCGTCCGCTGTCAACACGACGTTGTGGTGGTCAATCGAAGTGCTTACATAGGCACTGCTGGCATCCTGATGCGTAACCGAAAAGCCCAGCACATCTGAGTAGTACTTCACCATCCGCGCCAAATTCGGTGTGCCAAAGTGCACATAACCTAAGCGAAAAACCTGAACCATGCTCTCACTCTCCCGTTCGCACTGCTGTCTCCCTCTTACACAACCCGATTGCGCTGCACACCGAGGTCGACACGACCATCTGGAGTCTTGACCTCACACACCACTTCGTCGCCAGCCGACAAATACTGCGTCCGCTTACTCTGACTAGACAGCAATACGCCCTCCTTCTCTGAGTACGCAACTGTGGAATTCGATAGGATTGAGAGTTCATCTGGTTTGAGATTGAGTGCCACGCCACCGGGTGTACCAGTCAAAATCAGGTCTCCAGGTGCAAGGTCCATGACTCCGGAAAGCTCCGTCAGCGTCTCCTCCGGTTTAAACAGAAGCTGACTGGTGTGCGCGGATTGACGGAGTTCGCCGTTTACAGACAGTTTCAGTTCGAGGTTGTGGATCACGGAAGCTTCTCCCTCGTCGAACAGATAGAGGTACGGCCCTGTCGGACAGAATGTCCGGAAGCTCTTTCCCTTCAGCCACTGACCTTCGAGAAGCTGCACATCGCGGGCAGACACGTCGTTAGCGATCACGATGCCGGCCACGTAGTCAAGGAAATTTTCCTCCGTGACGACCGTGCGCTCGGTCAGTGGGCTCTTGATGACCAACCCGACTTCAACCTCATAATCGAGAAGCCGCACACCTTCGGGTCGGACAATGTCGTTTTCGGCTCCAGTGAGCGAGCTGTCTGCTTTCATGAAGATCAGGTTGAAATCCGGGCGCTGCGGTTCGAACCCGGCCTCAGCTCGGTGACTGGAGTAGTTCGCCCCCTGACAGACAATACGCGCGGGTGCAGTCACCGGACTCAACCAGTTGACGTCCGTGCGCTTCACCGTCTCATCTCCAGACCACGTCGCCCGACCGCGGCTTGCGAGCAAGTCTGCCAACGTGGGGTAGGAACCCGGAATGACCTGAATTTCATCCCCCGCCACAGTGCCCCAACGGATCCCATACGAATCTCGAAAACGTACAACCTGAATGCCCAACTTTGTCGCCCCTCTCTAATCTAGTTGACAAATAATTTGGTTTACTTTAAATAATAATATCAAATGATTTATAAATCAAGACTTGATGTTGCCGACTGACAGCGCTATCATCGCAATCATCATACAATAATATCAAACAGTTTGGAGAGTGTGCGGATGGAGTTTGCGGTGTTAAACGGCAGTTTGCGTTCCAAATCGTACAACCAAGCTCTGATCGACACGATGGACGAGCGCTACCGTGATAAATTTCAGCTAAAGCCATTAAACTTGGAAAAACTGCCCTACTTCAATCAAGACCAAGAACTACATCCACCAGAAGTTGTACAACAGTTCAAAGGTAGCCTGCGCATGGCAGACGGCGTCGTGATCGCTACCCCGGAATTCAACTGGTCCATTCCTGGCATCCTCAAGAACGCACTGGACTGGGCGTCGCGAGGAGAACTGGTTCTCGTCAACAGACCTGTTCTCATCGTCGGGGTTTCGACCGGAATGATTGGCACCCTGCGTGCGCAGCTACATCTGCGCCAGGTTCTCAGCGCGCCTGGGCTTTCATGCAGAACGCTGCCACCCGGTGGAAACGAAGTATTGGTCACGTTTGCAGAGCAAAAATTCGACGCTTCGGGTCGACTGACGGACGCGCCTACTCTGGCGTTTCTCGACAGCGTCGTCGAAAAGTTTCTGGCTTTTATCTAGGACCGACGCGAATCAGCGAGATTTCGGCGGGTCGAGCGATACAATCTGGATGTCAATGTGCGGGTAAGGTAAGCCGAGTGATTCACGCAGGTAGTTCGCCAACCGCTGATGTACCTGCAGCGCAGCCGCACGTATGTCCGGCTGCCACTTGGCATGCACGAGCAGTTGAAACTTCGCGTCGTCCGCAGACAAGTGCAGGCTTTTCAGCCGGAAGCTCTGTGTGTCGTGGTGCATGAACAGTTCGATGCACTGTCGCACCGCCCGTTTGCTGATGAAGACACTGCCACTTGCAAAGATGGGCCGCACCACAATTGGCGGTGTTTCCGAGACCGTGCCTGACACCGGGATCCGCAGCCTGTGCAACGTTCGCTCCATGTACGACACAAGTGGGCCAGACCCTTTAATCCGGGTCTGACGCACAGGGACAGAGTGCATACCCTGGTCACGTTTTGACGACGCGTATTGGATGCTCTCCAAACTGACCAGATTCTCAAACTCCAGCCAGGAAACCTGCATGGAGGAAAGCCCGAGAGCTTGGCAAATCTGAAGCACCATGTTGCGCGATGTACCAAGAATCAAACAGGCAGTGGGATCGAGCTGCTGCAAAACGCATTGCACCTGCTCTCTGTGCAGAGCGTCGTGAAAGACAGCACGGCGCACTGCCGCAATCCGGTTGGGCTCGAACTTGGCGGAGTAACCCGCCGCAATCCCCCCGTTGTAAATCAACAGACCATCGTCAATGATGCACGTCACGCCCAGGTCCCCCGCGATGTCTAACGCGTGATAACTCTTCCCGCTGCCGCTGCGGCCAACCAGGCCGTACACCTTCATGGGGACACCGCTGCTCCAACCCATTGCGCCGTCAGAACCGTGCCCGACGTTTCTCGCGAAACGCCTGCACACCTTCACGGAAGTCTTTGCTGTCCACCCACGAACCAGACTCTCCCGTGTTGCCCGATGTCAGCGCCTTTACATTCTGTTTCACCGCCAGTAACGACGCCCGTGACTGCAACGTCATCTTTCGGCAGATCGCGATCGTCTCGGAGTTTAGCGTCTCGGACGGACATACGTAGTTGAGCAAGCCAGACTGGAGGGCTTGCTCGGCGTCCAAAGATCGCGCC
>JAKAXI010000068.1 GCA_021816665.1 Bacillota bacterium
CACCAACGCTACTGCAACCGGTGGCAACGCAAACGGAACCGGGAATCAGACACTAGGCGGGCTGTTTGGGTAGCACCAACCAGTCCTGGAAGTAACGGGGGGTAAGGGATGACGAAAAAGGCAGTCATGGTGTTAAGCGGAGGCCTAGACAGCACCACGTGCATGGGGATCGCCCATGCACGTGGCTACAGCTTGTACGCACTGACGTTTGACTATGGGCAACGCCACCGCATTGAAGTCGAGCACGCGAAGGCAGTGGCGCGCCACTACGGAGTGGCCGACCACCGCGTGGTGGAGATGGGCTTTCTGCGCGAGATCGGCGGCAGCGCGCTGACAGACAACGCGCTTGATGTACCGACTTCAGGCGTCGGGGAAGACATCCCGGTCACGTATGTGCCAGGGCGCAATCTGTTGTTTCTGTCGATCGCAAGTTCATACGCGGAAGTGGTCGGTGCGGAAGCGATTTTCATCGGAGTTAACGCACTTGACTACAGCGGTTATCCGGACTGTCGGCCTGCCTTTATCGAGAAAGTAGAAGCGGCAATCGCGGCAGGTACAAAGGCTGGAGTAGAGGGGCATCCGACGACGATTGAGGCGCCGCTCTTGCACTGGACGAAGGCCGAGATCATCCGCCACGGCACGGAACTTGGCGTTCCGTACGAACTCACGACATCGTGCTACCAAGGGGAAGATGAGGCTTGTGGTGTGTGCGACAGCTGCCGCTTGCGGTTGAAGGGGTTTGCCGAAGCGGGATACGAAGACCCGATTCCGTACGCCACCCTCCGTCACTCCTGACCCTGTGAGCGTTGGCGCTGAGCCTGTCTGCTCAAGACTCTTACTCAGAGTCGCTACTCCTCGGCGGGTGTGTTGACCATGTGGCCAGCGGTGAGCGTAAGACGGTCGAACATGACGCGCCGGAGTTCACCGCTGAGGCCTACAGCGTCCATCGCCTCTGACATGCAGTGAAGCCACGCGGTCTGGTGTGTCGGCGTGATCGCAAAACGCAAGTGACGAAAGCGCATCATTGGGGCTCCAAACTCTTCAGCATATTTGGCGGGCCCCCCGAAAAACTGGGTGAGGAACGCCTTTTGTTTGCGTCGGATAAGAGTGAAGTCTTCAGGGAAGAGCGGGGAGAGAACGGGATCGACCGCGACTCGCATGTAAAACTCGTCCACCAAACGGTCAATCGTCGCAGCACCGCCCGCAGCCTCGTACAGACTTGCTGGTATGAGTTCCATATGGACACCTCGCTTGGTTCAATGTAGAACATTCCACTGTGGAGCGAGTATAGCGATGTAGTGGAGCGCGGGTCAAGGTATAATGGATGGGGGAAAAGACTGGGTAGAACTGCGAAACACACCCAGACAATGTGGTCACAAGGGGGATGTTCGAATGAAAATATCGTATCACGGTCACGCCTGTTTCACCGTCGAAGAGGGCGGACATGCTCTCATTATCGACCCGTTTTTGTCTGGCAACGGCAAAGCGGATCTCGCTCCTGGCGATGTGAAGGTCGAAGCGATTTTGTTGTCGCACGGCCATGGCGATCACGTCGGCGACACAGAGCAGATCGCCCGCGCCAACCACGCTACTATCATCGCACCGTTTGAACTCGCCATGTACTTCGGCCGCAAAGGGTTCAATGTACACCCGATGCACCTCGGCGGAGGTCACACGTTCGACTTTGGCCACGTCAAACTGACACTGGCTTTCCACGGCTCCGGAATTGAACTCGAAGATCACATCGAGTACGCTGGCAACCCGTGCGGATTCCTCATCACGATGGGCGGCAAGACGTTCTACCACGCAGGTGACACTGGACTGTTCGGTGACATGAAGATTATCGGCGAGCGCAACCATATCGACGTCGCAGCCCTGCCGATCGGCGACAACTTCACGATGGGTCCAGACGACGCTCTGCTCGCCGCTGAGTGGATTGGGGCAAAGAAAGTCATCCCGATGCACTACAACACCTTTGACCTCATCGCGCAGGATGGGCAGGCGTTTGCGAGCGCCCTCTCCGACAAAGGTCTCGAAGGCGTCGTGTTGCAGCCGGGCGGGTCGCTCGAAATCTGAGAAACGTAGATCGCAGCTGCACCTAGGGCGCGGACAGGCTGCCGTTGATCGGGATTGATTGGAGTATGCCCCGTCACGGGGCATACCAATTGGATTACAAAGAGGGCCGCCCGAAGTGCAGACTTAACTGCACCTCAGGCGGCCCTCATCGCTGTATGCCTTAGTGAGCCTGGTCTGCCATCTTCACCATGACGCGCGCCAACGTGTGCTGCTCGTCTTCCGAACTGGCGGACCACATGTCCCGTAGCAGACGTTCTTGCGCGTTCTTTGGGTCCACTTTGTTGGCCAGGAAGTCGCCCATCTTTTGAGCGACCTGAGCAATCTGTTCGTCAGATGCGCCCATTGACTGCGCCCGATCAACCTGGGCACCGAGGAACTCTTTCCAACGGTCGAAATTCTCCATGACGTCCATGTACACGCCCCCTTAAAGAGTAGAGTCGGGAAACATCTACAGCGTGCCGCAATCGCCCGCTGTCTATGCATATGTGCATGTCCGAGAACCTCGTCGCATAGGCATAGGACAGCGGGGAGAAGGAGGGATGGATCATGCGGAGAAAAACAATGGCCGTATCGTCACCGCGTCGCCGAGCAGCTCTCTACACGTGTGCGCTGATCGCGCTTGGCGTCTACGGCGTGCCGCGTTTGCCGGAGCTCCACCACGGTTTAGGAGGAACTTTTAGCGTCCTGTGGATCTTATTCGCTGGCCTTGCAGTCGCGGCCAACCTGTATTTCCTCTTTGGTGCAGACCGGGAGCGGAGCCGCGATTTGGAGATGTACAGTGTGCAAAGCGAGGACAAAGCTGATGCAGGGCGGCTTGTTCGGGGACGTTCCGTCTGAGTTTACCGAAGGCAATCGTGATCGACGAAAGGCACCTCGGCCTGACAAAGAGACACCTTGTACGCTTGACACCTCAACGCGGATTGTCAGGCGCTTGCAAGGTGTCTTTTTGCAGAGATGTCCCCCTGGCCTTGCGATCCCGGATTTGCGCGCTTGGGTGAGATTTCAGCATGCGACCGCGCACGAGCGCATTTTCACCAAACTTATCGCGCAGTTCGTCCGTCACTTTAGTCAAACGCGCCAGGCGCTCGCGGTCGGGTTTTTGCGTCGGTGCAGTATACGCGGACGAACCGCGGCTCGGTTCGCGACCCGGACCGAGGCCTGCAGCAAGACCCGCACCCAAGCCCTTTGCGACACGACGATCGCGGTCAGTTGTCGGCTGTCTGAGCTCTGCCTCGAACAGCGGAAGCTCGAGTTGAAGCGATGGTGCCGTATCAGCCGCACCTACCGCCTCGGCCCCCTTCATTGCGCCGGCCGCCCCAGGGGTGCGGCCTGTTCCCAGACTGCGGCCTGTTCCCGGGGTGTCGGCCGCCGTGGTGGCACTGGGCGCATTTTGGCCTGCCTTCCCGTCTGTTGGCGTCAGGTTTTGCAGCGCTACGCCAAGCAAGCGCACTTTTGCGCCACGGCGTTTGTGGAGGGTCAGCAACTCGCGCGCCTCGCGGTAGATTTCTTCGGTTAAGTCGGTGGCTAGCGGCAGCGTGCGGGATCGCGTAACGGTCTCCCGGTTGCCGTAGCGGATGGTCAATTGAACCGTGCGGCCGACCATCTCGTGTCGGCGTACCCGGCGGCCGACCTGATCGGCCAGGTTCAAGAGGACCGTAGCCAGTTCTTCCTCGCTATCCGTATCTGCGGCGAGGGTGATGGAGTGACCGACGCTCTTAATGGGCTCCGGTACTGACACGACCGGTGCATCGTCAAGTCCCATTGCAAGCCGGCGCAGTTCAGGGCCGCGGCGGCCAAGGTAGCGCTGCAACAGTTCTTCGCGCGCACCAGCCAAGTCGCCGATCGTTGAGACGCCGAGGCGCCGCAGGCGTTCAGCCGTTTTGCCGCCGACGCCAAACATCGATTCGACGCTCAGTGGCCATAGTAGCTGGGGGACGGATTCCAGCGTGATCTCAGTTAAGCCCATCGGTTTTTTCAAGTCACTCGCCATTTTCGCGAGGAACTTGTTTGGTGCAATGCCGATGGAACAGGGCAGGCCAAGTTCGCTGTGAATCCGCGTTTGAATCTGTCTGGCGATCTCGACAGCCGTGCCAAACTGCCCGCTGCCGGTGACGTCAGCCCAGCACTCGTCAATACTGAACACCTCGACTTGCGGGGTGTAGTTTCGTACCACCGCGAAGACGCGGCGGGAAAAGTCGCGGTATAGATCAAAGTCTGGAGCAATCAGCGTTAAATTCGCGCAGGCTCGCAGTGCCTCTGCGACGGTCATGGTGGCGCGGACTCCGCGCCGACGGGCTTCGTAGCTTGCTGTGACAACCACGCCGTGGCGCGTCTCGGGACTGCCTGCGACGGCGGTCGGAAGCCCCTCATAGCGGACGGGATCGGCAGCAGCATGACACGCGCAGTAAAAGGCGTTCATGTCAATGTGGAGAATGCTGCGCATCAGTCCGCCTCCTTTTCGATCGCGTATGCGGCCGTGCGTGCGGTATTCTCTCGCATATTGTACTACAATGGGACGCAGAGGACGGGCAGCCATGGCAAGGAAACCACGACGTGGCACCGCGGAAGACGATGTAGGAGGAACCGATGTGAAGGACAAGCGTCAAATGCGGATCAAAGAGATCGTAAGTCAGCGGGAGATCGAGACCCAGGAAGACTTGGTTAAGGCACTGGAGGAGTCGGGGTACCCTGTGACGCAGGCCACCATCTCACGTGACATCAAGGAACTGCAGCTCATCAAGGTGGTCGGCAGCAACGGTCGGTACAAGTACGCGATCCCGGTGGCGGCGGCCCACATGTCAATGGACGCGCTGCGTCGGCGACTTGCGGAAGTGTTTGTCTCACTGCGCCGCGCGAACAACCTGATTGTGCTGCGTGTCCTGCCTGGGAACGCGCACTCGATTGCATCGATGATCGACAACATGGAGCTGCCGGACCTGATTGGCACGATTGCCGGTGACGACACCCTGCTGTTGATTTATTCGGATGAAGACACTGCCCTGCGAATGGAGAACATGCTTCTGTAGGGAGGGTCCCCTGCTTCAGCGAACGACGTGCCAGACAGCGATCGTGAGGACTCCCGTCAACATGGCCCACAGCGGTTTGCGGGTGACAAAGGCTGCGGCGAGAGACACCGCTGCTGCGACGTAAAACGGTGTGTCGATGTGCCCGGAGACAGGGGCATGCCATACGATGGCTGGTGCGACCATTGCGGCAAATACGCCGATCGGGATGTAAGGAAACGTACGCTCCACGCGAGCTGGCAAGCGCAGTTTGCGGCCGAGCAAGAGAGGCGGCCAGCGCGTCAGGTAGGTAGCCACGGCTGCGCACAGCACGAGAATGCTAAATGCAGATGTACTCATTACGCAAACACCGCCCCATACGCAAAGCTGACAAGCGCGCCGGCGAAGAGCGCCGCGCTCGTACCCCACCAGTGGTCAACGACGACGGCAGCCACTGCGGCGAGAAAAGCCGCGACGAGGTGCCGCCGATGCTTGATCTGCGCCGCAAGTAGCCCCAGAAATGCGCCGATGTAGGCAAAGTCAAGTCCGTAGCGCGACGGGTCGCCAATCGCCTGGCCCGCAATGAATCCGAATAAGGAACTTACTTGCCAGGGGAAGAAGATCGCGCTGCCCGCCCCGGCGAAGTAGGCAGCCGTGACTTGGCTTTTCTGGGTGCGAACAGCCATGACGCTGTAACTCTCATCCGTCAGACCATGCGATAATAGAGCGAGTAGACGCGCGCGCAGGTGCGTCAACGACGGACCGAGCGTCACACCGTAGAGCACTTGCCGCCCGTTTAGGAGGAGCGTTCCTGTCACGATCGCGATGGTCCCGGCACCTTGGTGGAGCAGCGCCAAGATCGTGAACTGCGATGCACCTGCGAAAACGAACAGCGACAAGGCGAGTGTTCTCGCGAGGTCCAGGTGGTTTGTGCTGTGGGCGATCGCGCCGTACGCGAAGCCGTAGGCGACCACACTGACGGTGAGCGGAAAGGCATCTGACCAAGCCTGCAAGTAGTCCTTTTTTGCCGAACTCGTGTGTGCTACGCTAGGCAGTGACCCGTCCTGTGCGTTGATCGTCTGCACGGGGTGTTCATCCGACATAGCAGTTCCTCACTCGTGTGTATGTCATGAAATACATTAGTATGTTATCACATACAAGCGAAGGGAGCACCAACTTACGGGCTCAATGAATAAAGATGAACTGTCTATGCGTTTAGGCTCACGCCTGCGCCAACTCCGGCATGAACGCGGGCTGTCGCTCGACAAACTCGCAGAACTGACCGGAGTCAGCAAACCTATGCTCGGCCAAGTCGAGCGAGGCACGTCGAGCCCGACTGTCGCCACGCTCTGGAAAATTGCGACGGGCCTCCAAGTGCCGTTTACGACCTTGCTCCAAGACGCATCCACCGCACAGCAGATTCGCGGTCGCGATCAGACGGCACTGTTTGAAGACGGGAAGCGTTTCCAGGTGTATAGCACTTACTCGGCTCCCGGCAGCCCGGTGGAACTGTTTCGCGTGGTGCTGTTACCAGGCTGCAAGCGTCACGCGGAAGGTCACGGCCAAGGCGTGATGGAGTCGATCACGGTCTACGAAGGCAACTTGTTTGTCAATCTAGGCGACGAGGGTTTTGACCTCGTGCCAGGCGACGCGCTCAACTTTGTTGCCGATGTCCCACATACCTATGAAAACCGTGGCGGCACACCCTGCACGGTGCACATGGCGATATTCTATCCTGGCATGAGCCTCGGTGCGGGTGGCGCAGCGCCACTACAACTACCATAACGATGAGTGCTGGAAGGGAGAACGGGTGTCTATGTCACAAGTCTCTGCTGCTACGGAATCGCTGCAAGAGCAACTCGTCCGCTTTCGCCGCAAGTTGCACGAACACCCAGAGCTCAGTCTCGAAGAGTTTGAGACGACGCAGCACATCAGGGATTTTTTGACTGATCACGGTATTGAAATCCTCGACTACCCGCTGCGCACTGGGGTGCTGGCGATCATCCGGGGACGAAAACCGGGGCCATGCGTAGCTATTCGCGCAGACATCGACGCCTTGCCGATCCTCGAAGCAACGGGGCTCGCCTACACGTCTCAGGTGAGCGGCAAAATGCACGCCTGCGGCCACGATTTTCACACGGCAGCCGGTGTTGGTGCGGCTGTTTTGGCGAAAGAAGCCGCAGACAGCGAGGAGTCGTTCGCGGGCTCGATTCTATTCGTCTACCAGCCTGCTGAGGAAGTTGGGCAAGGCGCGAAGATCATCGTCGACACGGGTGTGTTTGAGGATTTGCAGGTGGGTGCCATCATCGGTGAGCACAACAACCCGCTCCAAGCCCTTGGCACAATTGGCGTCAAAAGTGGTGCTCTGATGGGTAGCGTCGACGAGTTTCGGATTGTTGTGCACGGCGTCGGCGGTCACGCTGCGATTCCAGAACTGACAGTGGACCCAATCGTGATCGCGTCGCAGATCGTCTCAGGTCTGCAACACCTCGTTAGTCGCGTGACATCTCCGCACGACCAGGTCGTCGTGACCGTCGGCAAGTTTCAGGCCGGAACCGCTCGCAACATCATTCCGATGGAGGCTGTCCTCGAAGGCACAATTCGCTCCCTGCAGCCGGCAGCTCGCGCGAAAGTTGAAGAGCACTTCCACACTTTTGTGGAGCAGACAGTCGCGGCGTATGGCGGCAAAGTGACGTTTGAGTTTGAACGCATCCTGCCGTCTGTACTGAACGATGAGGCGACGTCTGAGGTCGTTCGCGCGGCCGCGGTGCAAGTGGTTGGCGCAGAGAACGTGGTGGAGGCGTCACCAACGCTCGGTGGCGAAGACTTCGCGCTGTATCAGCAACACTTGCCAGGCTGCTTCTTTTGGGTTGGCACGGGTAAGCCGTATGGCTGGCACCACCCGTCGTTCGACGTCGATGAGTCGATGTTGCAGACAACGAGTCAAGTGTTTGTCACGGCCGCGCTCGCGTGGCTGAAACAGCACGCCTAGCTGCGCTTATTACTCCAAGAACCGCCGCTTCAGGGTCTGGTCTGGCACCATGCAGGTTGCGCGCCGGCCAAACCACCTGTAGCGGCGTTTTGCGATCGCGTCGTAAATCGCGTCTCTGACCGGGCGTGGCACAACCCGCAGCCAGCCGACAAGTGGCCACGGTCTGCGCAGGTAGCGGGCGACCTGCAGCGCTGCGTCAGACTTCGTGTACACGTGCCCTTGGTCAAGGCAGATCACGCTGTTCCACTCGCCGTCCGCTTCACCCACTTGCGCCGCACGAGGTACGCCTGTGTGGCAGTGGAGCAACTCGGCCGCCGCGGCTGACTGGAGCGGGGCAAACCGCACGCGACCGCTCGGGTCGCGGTGGATCACGAACTGAACCGCGGCGTTGCAGAGGTTGCAGACGCCGTCAAACAAGAGGATCGGACCTTCGATCGGACCTTCCACCGGACCTTCGCATGTGCCTGCGATGGGACCTCC
>JAKAXI010000069.1 GCA_021816665.1 Bacillota bacterium
CTGGACGCTGAAAATTCGGGATCAGCTGTCACGCTTTATCGACTTCAACGCGCCGGAGAATGCCGGCATAGTCGTCAACAACTACGATTGGACGGGCCCGATGTCCGTGATTGAGTTTTTGCGCGACGTCGGCAAGCACTTTGGCTTAAACACAATGCTCAACCGGGAGACGGTGTCGGCACGGCTGGAAAGCGGGATCTCGTTTACAGAGTTCAGCTACATGCTGCTTCAATCCAACGACTTCTACGAGCTGTTCAACCGTTACGACTGCGTGCTCCAAATTGGCGGGTCTGACCAGTGGGGCAACATCGTCGGCGGCATTGACCTGATTCGCAGGATGACTGGGAAACAGGCGTACGGCCTGACGATGCCGCTTGTGACAAAGTCGGACGGCACGAAGTTCGGCAAGACGGAGTCAGGCGCAATTTGGCTGGACGAGACCAAAACGTCCGTGTATCAGTTCTACCAGTTCTGGCTGAACACGCAGGATAACGACGTGGTGCCGTTCCTCAAGTACTTTACGTTCTTCACGAAGGACGAGATTGAAGAACTCGCGGCAGAACTGGCGCGCGATCCCGGTGCGAGACGAGCACAGCGGGCCCTCGCCGATCACGTGACGACACTCGTCCACGGCGCCGAATCCACAGAGCGGGCGCAGTACTTATCTGGCGTCCTGTTCAGTGGAGACGTCAAGGACTTGTCGGTGGCTGAGATCGAAGAGGTGTTTGAAGGGGTTCCCTCCGCGGAAGTCGAGGCCGACCAAGCGGACGACATCGTCTCCCTTCTGATCGCGAGCGGGGCCTGCCCGTCGAAACGCCAAGCGCGCGAGGACGTGACGAACGGCGCTGTCAGCGTGAACGGGGAGCGCGTCACAGATGTGGAGATGAGATTCGCAGCGGATACGCGCATCGGCGGGCAGTATCTAGTGATTCGCCGCGGCAAAAAGAAGTACTTCCTTGTCCGCTTCCGCGCGAACTAATGGCTGATTTGCTATACTCAGGAGCGGATGAACGTAAGACTGAAGGAGGTACTGGCGTGGCGAACACCCTGATTCTTGGGCACAAGAACCCGGATACTGACTCTATCTGTTCGGCTATCGCGTATGCTCATTTGAAACAAGCCCTTGGTGCTTCGGTAGAAGCAGTCCGGCTCGGCGACATCAACGCTGAGACGAAATACGTGCTGGAGACGTTCGGCGTCGCGGCACCGCGGCTCGTCGAGACGATCAGCAACGAGGTCAAAGAGGCAATTTTGGTTGACCACAACGAGCGCCAGCAGAGCGCGTCCGACATTGATCAGGTGCAGGTGGTAGAAGTCATCGACCACCACCGGATCGCAAACTTCGAGACGAGCAACCCGCTTTACTACCGCGCGGAGCCGGTCGGTTGCACAGCGACCATCTTGAACAAGATGTACAAGGAGAACGGCGTAGCGATCCCGCAGGCGGTCGCCGGGTTGATGGTGTCCGCGATTGTCTCTGACACGCTGTTGCTGAAGTCCCCAACTTGCACACCGCAAGACGAGGCGGCGGTCAAAGAACTAGCCGCCATGGCAGGCGTCGACCTGCAGGATTACGGCCTGAAGATGCTAAAGGCGGGCGCGGATCTGTCTGACACGCCGATTCCGAATTTGATTCGCCTCGACGCGAAAGAGTTCCCAATGGGCGATTACAAGGTCGAGATCGCACAGGTCAACGCGGTCGACGTCAACGACGTACTCTCCCGCAAGGCGGAACTCGCGACTGTTCTGGAGCAAGCGATAGAGCAGAAGCAACTCGACTTGTTCTTGTTTGTCGTCACAGACATTCTCAACAGCGACTCTGTCGGCGTGGCGTACGGCCGCATGACGGAAGCGGTGGAGAAGGCGTTTGGTGTGAAACTTGAAGGCAACGAGGCAGTGCTCAAAGGCGTGGTCTCGCGCAAGAAGCAGATCGTCCCTGTGCTGACGGACACCTTAGCCGCCTGGAAGTAGTTCTTTCTAGATTCGATGTGATCAAATACGGCCCCGAGTTTGGCTACTGCCTGAACTCCGGGGCCGCTTTGTGCGCCAATGAGGCGGCAGCGCCTTATTTGTCTGCCGCGAACAGGCGCAGGTACTCGCCGTACCCTGCTTGCTCCAACTCTTCCTTTGGAATAAAACGCAGCGCCGCAGAGTTGATGCAATAGCGCAAGCCGCCAAGTTCTCGAGGGCCGTCGTCAAAGACGTGGCCGAGGTGCGAGTCCGCAGTTTTACTGCGTACTTCCGTGCGAATCATGCCGTGAGTCAAGTCGCGCCGTTCGTCAATCAGTTCGTCCTGCAAAGGCTTGGCGAAACTTGGCCAACCGCAGGCGGAGTCAAACTTGTCGCGCGACGAGAACAGTGGTTCCCCCGAGACAATATCGACGTACAGGCCATCCTGGAAGTTGTCCCAGTATTCGTTTCGAAACGGGGGTTCCGTTGCGCTGTGCTGCGTCACTTCATACTGCAATGGAGTAAGTCTGCCTTTCAGAGACTCCTTGTCTTCGCTCATTTAGCTGCCTCCTTTTCGCTCGTACCTATTCTACGGGCTGTTCTCGCTGTAACGCATTGGGCGTCTGCGGCGTCTGATTAAGGCCGAATGATTTGGCCACCAGTTCGTGTGAGTGCATGCGGTCTTCAAAGCGTGCCGTTGACGTGACAGTCATGACTTCCTCGACGCCGTAGGCAGCAGCAAGGGCCTCCAGTTGCTGTCGCACCGATGTTGCGTCGCCGACAACCATGCGTTTGCGGTTTTCGTGGACAAGCAACAGTTCGTAGCGGCCGTACGGGTAGGCCAGTGCTTCTTCGATTGTCGGCGTGCCTGCGCCGACCTGACCGTTGGCAAGCATGACAAGCGCGAGGTCGAGGCTCTTCGCGATGAGATCGGCCTCGTGGTCCGTTTCAGCGCAGATCACGAAGACCGCTACGCCCGCCTGTGGCTGAGCTCTCAGAGTAGACGGTTCGAAACGGTCGTAGTAGTCGCTTACAGCTTCCACGCCACCTTCGCTGTTGATGAAATGTGCGTACATAAAGGCAGTTCCCTGCACTGCAGCGAGGTGCGCGCTCCAGTCACTTGAGCCAAGCAGCCACAAGGGTGGCGCTGTCTGGACAACAGGCGTCGCCTTCAATCCGCTGAAACGGTGGTCCACTGGCAGTGTGTCGGTTAGATATGCGGTCAAGTCAGCGACTTGCAGAGCGTAATCGGCAGGCTGGCGTCCTTCTTGCAGCGCCATGCGCGCACGCGGCATGCCGCCTGGTGCTCGGCCGAGTCCGAGGTCAATACGCTGTGGATACAAGGCTTCAAGGACGCGGAAGTTTTCTGCGACCTTGTAGGCACTGTAATGCGGCAACATCACGCCGCCGGAGCCGACGCGGATGCGTTTGGTGTTGGCGGCTAAGTGAGCGATTAGAACTTCCGGGCTCGACCCTGCCAGTCGCGGCGTATCGTGGTGCTCTGAGACCCAAAATCGGTGGTATCCGAGGTCATCTGCAAGTTTTGCGACTGCGGTAGTCTGAGCAAAGGCTGTGCTGGCGTCGCTGCCAGTCGCAATCGGTGACTGGTCAAGGATGCTCAGGTGCAAATGAATCCCTCCTGTGGCCGTGTAAAAACGCTGGCTCTTTTTGCATCTTAGCACTGTAGACAAATGGAAGGAATTTTGCTTGAGTAGAAGCAGTGACAAAGACGGGGGGCAGTGAGCTATGGAAGACGCGGACAACGTACATTCAGGTGTTCACCGCGCGAGCGGGCACGGGCCCGGAAATTTCCGCCAGGTTCTTGGCCTCTCTGTCCTGCTCGGTCTCGTCTTCTTCGTCGCCGCATGGTGGGTTGGAATTGCCGACGGAGCACCGATGCGTGCGTTGTCCCTCATTGGTGTCTCGATTGTGCTTGAGGCACAACCAGCGGCTGTCGCGAGTCTTGCGCTTGGGTTCCACCCAATTCCTGGAGCTGTAATCAGCATTTTGGCGAATCTGATTTTGATCCCCTTGATGGTATTTGGCTATGCCCAAATCATTGCGCGTTGGCACTGGCTGCAAAAACGGCTCGACAAAGCCAACAAGTGGGCAATGAAGTACGGACGCTACGGAGTTTGGGTGCTCTTGCCGCTGACACCGCTGATTGGCGCATATATGTGTATCGCTTTCGCTCACATCCTGCGCTGGTCGATTGGCAGAAGTTTGGTCAGCACGACGCTCGGTGTGATGTGGTCGACGTTTTTGATCACGCTTGGCGGCCACTGGGTCCTCCAGGCCTTTACGTGGTGGACTCACTGGAAAATATAGATTCTCTGAGTCAGACCCCGCCCTTGGTCAAATCCTGCAGGAGCGCTGTGAAAGCCTTTGCAAACCGCTCTCTATCCTCCTCACTGCGCTTTTTTGGACCCTTGCTTCTCCCAGTCGCACGGCGCTCGCGGGCATGGAGGTCCCGTTCCCACAACAGGCGGTCAATGTTTTCTTCATCGAAAACCAGTCCGGTCGGTGAGAGGGCGCGTGCACCTTTCCCGAGCACGAGTGCGGCGAGGCCGTAGTCTTGGGTCACGACAATTTCGGGTGCCCCAGAGCGGACCCGGCGGACGATTTCCATGTCGACGGCTTGTGGGTGTGGGTCCACCGTGATGTGGTTGGGGCGGTCGAACTGGTGATTGACAGAACTTATCGTGATCACGCTGGCGCCAAACGCGCGGGCCTCGCGATCCACTGTTTGCAGCGCGTCGCGGGGTGTTGCATCGGCATCCACATACACGGTCACGGTGCGGACAGGGTGTGGTGCTGGCCTATATGCACTGCTTTGTTCTTCACTGTGAGTCACGTTGCCACCTCCCTCGTTTCTAGTTCGCACTTGCGAATTCACTTTGTTATGATGACTACAGGATAACCTAACGAATGTCGAAGTCTCACCCCAGTTAAAGGAGTCTTGCAATTGGAACGAGAACAGCTGAGAAAATACGCGGAACTTGGAGTTAAAGTCGGGATCAACCTGCAGCCAGGGCAGCCGCTCGTGATTGGCTACGGTGACCGACAGGTACTACCGGAGCATGTAGCATTTGCACAGGTATTGACCGAGGTGGCCTACGAAGCTGGCGCTTCTTTCGTACAAATAGACTGGGGCGATGAGCACTGGAAGCGGCAAACAGTCGCTCACGGTTCGCTCGACCTCTACGAGGAACGCCTTAAGTGGCAACTTGAATGGGTAGAGCGCATGGCGAAGGAAGGTGCGGGCTTTCTCGCTATCCCTGCCGCAGACCCGACGCTCTTCGAGGGAATCGACAACGAACGAGTGACACGAGCGACACGTGCCAAGGACGCGATTTTCCGCGATTTTACGGATCGACGCACGAACGACCTGTATAGTTGGACGTTGATGTCGATGCCGACGCAGGCGTGGGCGAACAAGGTTTTTCCTGAACTGCCGGAAGGAGAACGGGTGGAGGCCCTGTGGAAAGACATTTTGTTCTGTACGCGGGCAAACAACGACAACCCCGTTGCGGCTTGGCAGGCGCATTTGAAAAATCTACAGAATCGAGCCGACTGGCTGAACCGCTTGCACATCGACACTCTTCACTACACCGCACCTGGCACGGATTTGTACGTGAAGATGGCGCACTACCACTACTGGAAGAGCGGTGCATCGGAAACTGCCGCGGGCGTACCGTTTGTCGCCAACATGCCGACGGAAGAGGTGTTCTCTGCTCCGGATCGTCTGGGCGTGAGCGGAACGGTGTCGAGC
The DNA here is from genome assembly GCA_021816665.1 of Bacillota bacterium. Taxonomy (GTDB): domain Bacteria; phylum Bacillota; class Bacilli; order Alicyclobacillales; family Alicyclobacillaceae; genus Alicyclobacillus_L. The sequence continues at coordinate 5,723 of JAKAXI010000069.1, forward strand.
ACGATGCCGCTCAACCACAACGGCACGCTGATTGAAGGCATTCAGCTTCGCTTTGAACAAGGCCGGATTGTCGAAGCGCACGCCGCTCGCGGCGAAGAGGGCTTACGGAGGATTGTTGAAGCGGACGAAGGCAGCCACTACCTCGGTGAAGTGGCACTGGTCCCGGTCGATTCTCCGATCAGCAAAAACGGTCGGCTGTTCTTCAACACACTGTTTGACGAGAACGCATCCTGCCACTTGGCAATCGGCAAGGCATATTCGCTGATTGAAGGTGGCCGCGACTTGCCATTTGAGGAGTGGGAAGCGCACGGGCTGAACCGCAGCATGATGCATGTGGACTTTATGATCGGCTCTGCCGAACTCGACATCGATGCGACGACTCTGTCCGGCGCTACGGTGCCGATTATGCGCAAAGGCCGTTGGACTGAAGAGGTGTAATCAATTGGGAGGCGAACCGCCAGCGTCTTGATGCGTTGGCGGTTTTTACTTGTCGAAATCTGCGGATTCACACACGACTTTTACAAAACCTTAACGAACCTTTTACATATAGACAGTATCTTTACAAAGGAACCTCGGGGACAGCTTTGGGAGTTTCGCTAGGGCTGTAGGCGTGAGCCCGTGTGCCAACTCAATTTCCTGCCATGGGAGGTGGAGATTCACGGCGGACGAACGTGGTCGTCGTGAGTCGACCGATGTCAGACGACGTCAAAAGGTTGGATGAAGCACCGCTCAACCTGTTCCACTTGCGTACGGTTGTTTTGTCCGGTGTTGGCTTTTTTACTGATGCGTACGACCTATTCATTATTGGCGCGGCCCTCGTGCTGCTCAAGGATCAATGGCACCTAGGCAAAGAGATGGTTGGGCTTGTTGGCAGCACCACGTTAATCGCCAATTTTGTTGGCGCATTTCTGTTTGGGCGCCTCGCCGACCTGCTCGGTCGCAAGAAATTCTATGTCACGGTTCCCGTGATTATGGCCGTTGCCTCCTTGCTCACTGCCTTCTCACCGAACATCTGGTGGCTCCTCGCTTTTCGCTTTTTGCTTGGCGTCGGCATCGGTGGCGACTATCCGCTCAGTGCCGTCATGACCAGCGAATATGCAAACGTGCGCGACCGCGGAAAGTTGGTCGGGCTGGTCTTCTCGATGCAGGCGGTCGGTCTGATTGCGGGCCCAATCGTCGCGATCACGTTACTTGCCAGTGGCTTGCCACACGGCATTGTCTGGCGTCTGATGCTCGGCCTCGGTGCATTGCCTTCATGTGCCGTCATTTACCTGCGCAGCAAAATGCCAGAGTCTCCGCGTTACAAGGCCCAAGTGCTTGGCTACAGTGGATCGGAAGAGCGGCTTTCTGATTCTGACGGCACGTTAGTAAATCGCCCGGTCGTTGTCACTGGCAAAGTCACGCTTCGCCAATTTTTGACGAACCCGAAGATGCTACTGACACTGCTCGGAACTGCCGGAACATGGTTCATGTTCGACTACGCCTACTACGGAAACTCCATTTCGACCCCACAAATTTTAAAGCTGGTTGCACCAGGGGCAAATTTACTTCAGACGGAGGCCTGGACGCTCATCGTCTTCGCCGTCTTTGCAGTGCCCGGATACTTCCTTGCAGTAGGGTTTGTCGACAAAATCGGTCACAAGCGGCTGCAACTCATCGGCTTCGCTGTGATGGGACTCGCATTTCTTGCAATGGGTGTCATCCCGGGTGTGACAACCGCAGTTGTACCCTTCTTATTATTCTACGGAGTGAGCTACTTCTTCTCCGAGTTTGGTCCGAATACAACTACCTTTATCTTGGCAGCAGAACTGTACCCGACTAGCGTACGCACGACGGGCCACGGCTTGTCTGCCGGTACTGCCAAGGTCGGCGCCTTCATCGGTGTCTTTGTGTTCCCATGGTTATCGAGTACGCTTGGACTGCGCGGCACTCTGGTTATCACAGGGGTGTTCTCGGCGGTCGGATTCCTTTTGACCTTCCTCCTGCCTGAAGCGGCAAATCGCTCGCTCGACGAGGTGGCAGGGCCGGAAAAGGTACATGGACGCTCATACGTCAAACAAGTACCGAATCGCGCGTAGTGCATGCCGTCGCGCATGCAGTACGAGCTAGCGGCGGTATGCGTCCGCTAGTGCCGTAGTCGCGCATGGAGATAGTTCAAGCGCAGTAGGGCATCCAGCGAGTGCAGCTACTCGCTCTCCGAGTTGCTGCAGCACCGGACGGATTAGGCTAGTGTAACGCAGCAGTGCATATAGGTAATGGGGTGCAATGGCACTGCATGCCGCGAACATGAAAAAACGAGAGGCGCGCCTGTCCGACACAGATTGGATGGACGCGCTGTTTGTTCTTTCGGCATACCTGTGCCATGCGCATCAGGTGGTAGAGTACTTGATTTAGATGAATGCGATGAACACTGCGGCGAGCGTCAGAAACGAGATCATGAAGATGATCTCGGGCGTCGCCCGTGGGGCCTCTCCAGGGATGGTGGCTGTTTCCAGAACGGGTTCGTACAGTGCTGCGCCTTCTGGTTCAGCAGCTGTGTCCAGTAAGTCCTCTTCATATCCCAGACGGCGTACACTCATTCTCTTCCCTCCAATGTGTTTGTCACAATTCAGACATTGAGACTGAACATTCTGTTGTGGTTTATTATGCACGAATAATTCTACAATGTCACGAATTAGACAAAATTAATTTTGCGGAGTGGGTGAGGGGGCCAGGGAGGTTAGCGCCAAATTGGCGATAATGGTAGCGGGGTGGCCTCGGGATCGG
>JAKAXI010000070.1 GCA_021816665.1 Bacillota bacterium
GATCATTGGGCGCCACGGTACCGTCTTAGATTCGATGCAATACTTGGTCAACATTGTGGCGAATAAAGAGCACGGTGATTTTATCAAGTTTGTAGTGGACGCCGGGGGGTATCGCGATCGTCGACGCAAAGGATTGGAGCGCATTGCTGACCAAGCCGCGAATCGAGCTGTGCGGACTCGTCGGCCCGTGGAGCTGGACGAGATGCCTTCGTCTGACCGTAAAGTGATACACAGTCGGTTGCAGACACGCTCTGATGTAACAACGTCGAGTGAAGGAGTTGACCCACACCGCAAGGTGATCGTCACGCCGATTCGCGGCAACCGGAGTCGACGCTCGGGACATCACGGGGTCTGATGGAATTTGAACAGGATGCACAAAGAGCGCGTACTCGCGCTGTCGATAGAGTGGGATGCAAAAACTGACGACCCTTTCCACGAGGAGAGGGTCGGTTGTTATGTGGTGGACGAAGGAGGTATAGGCGTGGTGATGGAAAACGCGTTTGATCACGAACCGATTGCAGCTGTTGCGACTGCACTTGGCGAGGCGAGCATCGGCGTTGTGCGCGTGAGTGGAGTTGGCACCGCTGACGTAGTGAAGCGCGTGTTTCGTACACCGTCCGGGCGCGCCTGTACTCTCCCTCCAGCCCGTAGCGTGTTGTACGGACAGGTCGTGGATCCAATGCTTTACACGCTGGTGGACGAGGCTATTTTGGTGTGGATGCCTGCACCACACAGCTATACTGCAGAGGACGTTGCAGAGCTTCAGGTGCACGGTGGCATTCACGTCGTGCAGTCCGTGTTGGAGTGTGCGCTGGCAGCGGGAGCACGTCTAGCCGAACCTGGTGAGTTTACGAAGCGAGCATTTCTAAATGGGCGTCTTGATTTGTCACAGGCTGAAGCTGTCATGGACCTGATTCGTGCGAAGACGGACCTGGCGCAGCGCGCAGCGCTTCAGCAGGTCAAGGGGCGGCTTCGCGACACCATCACAGGGTTGCGCAGGGAACTCATTGCGCTGCAGGCACACGTCGAGGTGACCCTCGACTACCCGGAGCACGACGTAGAACAGGTTGCCTGTCAGGCGGTCGTTGAGACGGGATCGAAGTTGATCGAGGAAGTTGAGCAATTGGCTGCGGCTTCACGTGTCGGGGAGATTCTCCGCGAAGGAATCGCGACTGTCATCGTCGGTCGCCCAAACGTCGGCAAGTCATCGCTCTTGAATGCTTTGCTGCGCAGGGAGCGGGCGATTGTCACCGATATCCCGGGCACAACGCGGGATGTGCTGGAAGAGTACGTCAACCTGCGCGGTATACCGTATCGGTTGGTGGACACCGCCGGGATCCGCGAAACAGCTGACGTTGTGGAGAAGATTGGCGTGGAGAGGTCGCGGGCGATGGTTGAACAAGCGGAACTAGCGGTTGTTGTGTTGGCTGGGAGTGCGCCGCTGGTGAAGGAAGATTGGGCGCTACTCGAACTGACTGAGAGTGTGCCAGGTCGCGTCGCCGTGGTGAATAAGTCCGACTTGCCGCGGGGTCTCGACCTTTCGCAGTTAAAACAGCTGTTGCGGCCGAAGGATGCTCTTGTCGAGGTTTCCGCGCTTGCAGGTACTGGACTTTCTGATCTCGAATTGGCGATGGAGCGAGTTGTGCTCGGTGGTGAAGGTAAGATCAACGAGCGCACGGTTGTCACCAACGCGAGACAGGGAACCTTATTGCGTCAGGCTGCGGCTGACCTTGAGCTCGCGGTCGACGCTGCGAAACAAAACGCTACGCTCGATATCATTGCTGTCGCATTACAGGCAGCCTATGCGTCGCTCGGGTTGGTCATTGGCGAAGAAGTTGGCGAAGATTTACTGGATGAGATCTTTTCGCGCTTCTGCCTCGGCAAGTAAATGGCTTGAGGAGTTGCGCTGTTGTTGAGTGGTTAGAGAATCTGACTGAGAGGAGCGATCGGTATGCCCTACCAGGCGGGAGAGTATCAGGTGATTGTGATTGGTGCTGGGCACGCAGGTTGTGAGGCGGCACTGGCAGCGTCTCGCATGGGTTGCAAGACGCTGCTCATTACCATTAGCCTCGACACGATCGCATTTATGCCGTGCAACCCTTCCGTCGGAGGGCCGGCCAAAGGCGTAGTGGTGCGGGAGATCGCGGCGCTGGGTGGAGAAATGGCTCGCAATATCGACCGCACTTATATTCAAATGCGAATGCTGAACACTGGAAAGGGTCCGGCGGTTCAAGCGTTGCGGGCACAGGCGGACAAAGCGCTGTACGGTTTGACGATGAAGCACACACTCGAGAGTGAGCCGAATCTAACGCTGGTGCAAGGCATGGTCGAAGAACTTGTAACCGAAGGTGACCGGATTCGCGGTGTTGTGACGAAGAACGGTGCTGAGTACTCCGCATCGACAGTCGTTTTGACGACTGGCACATACTTGCGCGGCCGCGTTTTTATCGGTGATATTTCGTATGAAAGCGGCCCAAATGGACAGATGCCTGCCGTCAGGTTGACAGACAGTCTGTTGGACCTTGGTTTTGAGTTGGTTCGCTTTAAAACCGGTACACCTCCGCGGATCAACCGCAATACGGTGGATTTCGACAAGCTGGTAGAGCAACCGGGCGACCCTGACCCACAGCATTTCAGTTTTGACCCGGATATACCTGCTCGTGAACAAGTGTCGTGCTGGTTGACCTACACAAACGAGTCGTCGCACAACCTAATCTTCGACAACCTGCACAGGGCACCGATGTACACTGGGGACATCCAGGGGACCGGTCCGCGCTATTGTCCTTCGATCGAAGACAAGGTCGTGCGCTTTCGCGAGCGACCGAGCCATCAGGTCTTTCTCGAACCGGAAGGGCGAGAGACATCCGAGTGGTATGTGCAGGGGCTGTCGACAAGTCTGCCTGAAGATGTACAGCGTGACATATTGCGGACGATTCCAGGCCTTGAACGCGTGGAGATGATGCGGCCAGGTTACGCGATCGAATACGACGCGCTTGTGCCGACTCAGCTTTGGCCGACGCTCGAGACAAAGCGCGTACATGGGCTGTTTACGGCCGGACAAATCAACGGGACTTCCGGGTACGAAGAGGCAGCCGGACAGGGAATTATGGCTGGGATCAATGCGGCGCTTCAGGCTCTCGGTCAAGAACCTCTTGTGCTGCGACGCTCAGAGGCGTACATCGGCGTGATGATCGACGACCTTGTCACGAAGGGTACGAATGAGCCGTATCGATTACTCACGTCACGCGCGGAGTACAGACTGCTGTTGCGGCACGACAACGCCGACCTGCGGTTGATGGAGATTGGACACGGAATTGGTCTCATCACAGACACGCGCTTCCAGGCATTGATGCGCAAGCGGGAGGCCGTTGCAAGCGAGATCGCGCGGTTGAAGCACACGTATGTGAAGCCGAGCGAGGCAAATCCGGTACTTGAGCGAATAGGGTCACGCCTCATTGAAGAACCGATGGCGCTGGATCAACTTTTGCGGAGGCCAGAAGTTTCGTATGCAGATGTCGCCGAGCTTGCGGGTGGTGCAGTAGATGCACCTTCCGACGTGACAGAACAGGTGGAGATTCAAATCAAATACTCAGGGTATATCGACCGCCAACTTGCGGAAATTGAGCGGCAGAAACGGCTTGAGGATAAGCCGCTGGCCGCGGACATCGAGTACGCATCGATCTCCGGACTGTCGATGGAAGCGCGCGAGAAGCTCGGTGGCATACGCCCTCAGTCGGTTGGGCAGGCGGCAAGGATTCCTGGTGTGACACCGGCTGACATCTCGATTTTGCTGATTTACCTCGAACAACAAGGGAGGCAGCGTGCGCATGCCTGAGTGGGACGGCAGTGAGTGGGGGTGGAGTGAGCAGGCGCAGACCCGATTTGCTCGCTACTACGAGCTGCTGGTTGAGTGGAACGAGCGGATGAACCTGACCAACATCGTCGATCGCCAAGAAGTGTACGTGAAGCACTTTTACGACAGTGTATGGGTGCGCGAAATTCCAGAGTGGCAAAGAGTGATGCGCAAGGGCGGCCGGGCCGTGGATGTCGGTACCGGCGCCGGTTTTCCCGGCATGGCGCTTGCAATTCTCGAACCTGAGTGTGAATTTGTGTTGCTCGACGCTCTGCAGAAGAGGGTTGGTTTTTTGATGACCGTCGCGAATGAACTCGGACTTCAAAATGTTCGGGTGGTTCACGCGCGAGCGGAGGATGGCGCGCGTCAGAGCGGCTTAAGGGCGTCTTTTGACGCAGTGTTATCGAGAGCGGTGGCACGGCTCAACGTTTTGATGGAGTATACCTTGCCGTTCGCGAAAGTCGGGGGGACTGTGTTTGCGTATAAAGGGCCCGGCGTGGAAGAAGAGTGGCAGGATGGCGAGGTTGCGGCGAAAGCGCTGGGTGGGTCACTGACAGATCGGGTGGACAGGCCGCTGCCCGAGGGGATGGGAGAGCGCGTGTTGGTTGTCGTGCCAAAAGTGACACAGACCCCGAGGGCTTATCCGCGCAAAGCCGGTACGCCGCAAAGGCAGCCCCTGAAAGCGAGGTAGCGCCGCAGTTTTTGACGGTGTCTGTAGTCAATCAGCCGTTATATAGAGATGCGTCCCCTGTCGCATTGTGGCGAAGGGTAGGAAGCTTTGTCGGCGTGCAGGATTTGCTGACTAGGTGTGGAACTCGTGACAGTGTAGACAGAACGGGAGTTCTAAACGTACCGAACTGCCTGAGAGGGCTTTGAAAACGGGGGAGATCGGATGAAAGAGTCCTTGGTGAGTCGGATAGGCGTGACCCGCGAAAAGGTCGAGCCCAGTTCGGGCGTGGTCGATCTCGACGTCTCAACAATCGTCTCGAACCCTTTTCAACCGAGGTCCGTTTTTGACGAGGACAGCATTGCAGAACTGGCGCGAACGATCCAGACCCACGGTGTCATTCAGCCTGTGGTCGTCCGTTTCCGAAACGGCGCGTATGAGCTGATTGCCGGTGAGCGCAGGTGGCGCGCGGTCCGCCAACTTGGGTGGTCAACCATCCCCGCGATTGTCCGTGAAATGAACGATGCACAAACAGCGTCTGCAGCGCTGATTGAAAACTTGCAGCGTGAGGGCTTGACCCCGATTGAAGAAGCGGTTGCGTATCAACAACTGTTGGAGATGCACGGTTTAACGCAAGAAAGTCTAGCGCAGAGGTTGGGTAAGGGTCAGTCAACAATTGCCAATAAGTTGCGCTTGTTGCACTTGCCGGAGGCCGTGCAGCAGGCGCTGTTGGCCCGCCAGGTCACAGAGCGACATGCGCGCGCGTTACTCGCTTTGCCGAGCGAGGAGATGCAACTAAGGTTGTTGCAAGAGGCGATTGAGCGCGGGTGGAATGTGAAACAACTCGAAGAGCGGGTCAAGAGTGCGATTGCGAAGTTGGAGCGACAGAAACCACAGCGTCCGAAGAAACGTGGTTTATCGCGAGACGTTCGCTTGGCAGTGAACACAATTCGGCAGTCTTTAGAAATGATTGAAAAAACAGGGTTTCAAGTTGAGTGTCAGGAAAAAGACGAGTCGGACTTCATCGAATTTGTAATCCGTGTACCAAAGTCTGGAGCAAAATCGGCACCTGGTTCCGCTGAGGCGAAAGAACCGGTGTCCTGAGATTGTAGTGGGCTGTGAACGGACCAAGAGGCTTTGACTGCTGCTGACACAGGCGCGGCCGTATCTCCAACGGCCGCGCATCACCGCTGGAAGTTTTCTGGACAAGTCCCCCCATTTTTCGCGATTTGAAGTACAATGGAGAGTAGCTAATCGGACGAGCATTCCCCCGTGAGTCAACGTAATCGGTGAACTTACGGGAGGTGTTTTTTGTCTGTGTAAGGGAGGTCGCTCGAGTGACCACTGGTCGGGTCATTGCGATTGCAAACCAAAAGGGCGGTGTCGGTAAGACGACGACAGCCGTGAACCTCGGTGCCTGTCTCGCAAATCTGGGCAAAAAGGTACTGTTGATCGATATAGACCCACAGGGTAACACGACATCAGGGATTGGGATTAATAAAGCAGACGTCAAACACTGTATTTATGATGTCATTATTAATGATGTGCCAATTCAGGACGCAGTTCTCCAGACGCAAGTCGATGACCTCTCCCTTCTGCCGGCGACGATTCAGCTGGCTGGTGCCGAAATTGAGCTGGTGCCTACCATTTCTCGGGAAGTTCGGCTACGGCGCGCGGTTCATCCACTGCGTCAACAGTTTGAGTACATTTTGATTGACTGTCCGCCGTCGCTGGGTTTGCTCACCGTGAATGCTTTGACGGCGGCAGACTCAGTGCTGATCCCGATTCAGTGCGAGTACTATGCACTCGAGGGATTGAGTCAGCTGTTGAACACTATCCGCTTGGTACAAAAGCACTTGAACACCTCACTTGAAGTCGAAGGTGTACTGCTGACCATGTTGGACGCACGTACAAACCTTGGGCTTCAAGTGATTGAGGACGTCAAAAAATTCTTTCGGGATAAGGTCTATCAAACGGTCATTCCACGCAACGTTCGCCTGAGTGAGGCACCGAGCCACGGCCGACCAGTCATTTACTATGACTCGCGGTCGAAGGGCGCCGAGACGTATATGGACTTGGCAAAGGAAGTGATCCGCAGTGACCAAACGGGCGTTGGGAAAAGGGCTTGAAGCACTGATCCCTCAGTTGGACGTGACGGATAACGACACAGTCTCGTCAGTATCGGTTGGCCAGTTACGGCCAAACCCCTATCAGCCGCGGCGGACCTTTAACGAGGAGAAACTGACTGAGCTTGCTCAGTCGATTGAACAACATGGGATCATTCAACCCCTCGTCGTGCGCAAGAGTGCAGTTCGCGGTTACGACATTGTTGCTGGAGAGAGAAGGTTTCGTGCCGCGCAGCGTGCCGGGCTTTCCGTTGTGCCTGTCGTGGTGCGGGAGTTCTCCGATGTCGAACTGATGGAAGTTGCGATCATTGAAAACTTGCAACGTGAGGACTTGAATGCGATTGAAGTGGCGGAGGCGTACGCCAATCTCATGAGTCGATGTGGTTTGACGCAAGACGAACTTGCGACACGAGTAGGCCAAAGTCGCAGCCACGTGGCGAATATGTTGCGGTTGTTGAACTTGCCGAATGCAGTTCGTGAGTATGTTTCACGTGGAACACTGTCCATGGGGCACGCTCGTGCCCTCTTGGCTGTAGAGAATGCCGATGCGCAAGAGCAGTTGGCCAAGCGAGTTGTAGAAGAGGATATGAGTGTGCGAAAACTAGAGTCTGTTGTGTACAAGCCAGCACTAGGTGTTTCACGTGAAACACAAAAGAAACGCCACCCTGAGGAGACGCGATATCGCCGCTACGAAGAACAATTTCGCACGGTGCTTGGGACTGCCGTCAAGATTCATCCAGGGAAAAAGCGTGGCAAAATCGAGATTGAGTATTTTTCCCAAGAAGACCTCGAACGCATTCTCAATCTCCTCTCAACCCAGAATCACTAGGTGGTGTTCGCCTTTTGTTTCTAGCGGGGACGCTGGTTAACACGTTCGCAATTCTCTTGGGTGCCGGAATTGGCGTCCTTGTTCCGAACATCCCTGAACGGGTCAAAACGACGGTGATGCAGGGGCTGTCTCTTACGATTATTGTGATTGGACTCAGTATGGCGCTGAGTGACACCAAGGACATTCTGATCGTCATTCTGAGCCTCGTCCTCGGCGCGTTGCTCGGAGAGTGGATTAACATTGAAGGTTGGCTGGACCGTATCGGCGGGTGGGCGGAACGGAGGAGTGGAAAAAATTCCGGTTCAAGTTCGGTGTCTGACGCGTTTGTCACAGCGAGTCTCGTTTTCTGCGTCGGGTCAATGGCTGTCGTCGGCGCCATCCAAAGTGGTCTAGAAGGCAATAACACAACTCTGTACGCCAAGTCGATGTTGGATTTCGTTACGTCGACCGTATTTACGACTACAATGGGCTTTGGTGTGGCTTTGGCTGCGATACCTGTTCTATTCTATGAAGGACTGATTGCAACCATTTCATACTTTGCAGGAAACGCCTTGAATGCACCAGCAGTGATCGCGTGTATGACAGCGGTTGGCGGGATTCTGATCGCGGCCATTGGACTCAACCTACTCGGTGTAAGAAAGATCGCCGTCGGGAATTTGCTTCCGAGTATGTTTGTTGCAATAGGACTCAAACTGATCGCGCCGATCCTCACTCACTATGCGGTGACTTTGATCCACGCATGAACCATCCATAAAATTGCCATCACGAAATGGCAAAGGGAATGGCATACTAAGCCCACTGAAGCGTGAACTATAGACATGTAGGCGATCCGCAAGAGAGGCTGGGGAGGTACAATCCGGATGTTAACTCAGATTCAAAGCCATTTGGTGATCGCGCTTGGTTTGGTAGCAGCAGTCCTTCATAGAATAGAACAGG